>JANNQH010000575.1:0-11497 GCA_031400655.1 Deltaproteobacteria bacterium
CGCCGCCCTCGGTCGCCACGACGAGGGCGCCGCGGCTCGCCTCGATCCGCGACACGCGGTTCGAGGTGTCGCCGTCGCGCAGCGTCCGGCGCTGCGGCCGTGCGTCGTGCGCCCAGAACTGGAGACCTTCCTCGCTGCCGATCCAGAGGCGCCCAGCGCGATCGAACGCCAGATCGCGCACCGGCGGAGTCTGCGCCCGTGACCAGCGCCCGTCGCGCCACCAGGAAACGCCCGCGGCATCGCCGACGGCGAGCCCAGCGCCCGCGCTCTCGGCCACAGCCAAGGCGCTCAGGGTCTCGCCGCGACTCGGCAATTCATCGAGCACCCGCCAGCGCGCGGTCGCAGCGAAAGGCGAGCCGAGCTCGTCGTCTACCGCCGCCACCGGCATGGCTGCGAATGCGACGCCCGCGCTGATCAGGAAAACCGCCGCCCCGAGCGCGCCGCGCACCGCGATCCCGATCCACGCGAGCGATCCCGCGAGTCCCCGCTGCCGTCTGACTGCCCTGGCCATGTGGGCGCGTATCGCAAGCGGCGTGCCGAGCGCGCGTCGGGCGCTCGTCGGCCTGCGGGCCCGCCCGCGCCGATTCCGCGCGGCGCCGTGAACGGCGGGGGACCTCGGGAACGTGAACACGGCGACGCGGGCACCGGCCACCGCCCGGTCGAGCGCGGAAAACGCCCGGGCCGTCCGCTTGACGCCGCTTCACACCTCGCGAAGAATCGCCCGGCATGGCGATCCCCCTGCCCCCGCTGCCGGCGACCTCTCGAAGCTCTTCTCGCAGGCTCGCCTTCGCCGGTCTCGCCGCCGGCCTGCTCGCCGGCCTGCTCGCCTGTGCCCGGCCCGAAGAGGTGACGATCTCGCCGGCAAAGTACGACCGGGATCGCGCTGCGCGGGCCGATCTCGCGGCGTCGATCGCTGCGGACCATGAGGGGCTCGCCGATCTGATCGGGAGCGACCGCTTCGCCCTGCCCAGTGCGATCTACTCGGATCCCGAGCTCCGGACGATCGCCGCGCGCCTGATCGAGAATTCGCGCGAGCTCGAGCGCCTCGCGGACACAGACGTCCTCGCGCCCGGCGCGCCGTGAGCGGAGAGCGCGCTCGATGGACGCGACGATGACTCGCGCAAGCGCAGCGGAGAGCGCTGCCGGCGACGCGGCGCCGACGGGCCGTTCCGTCGTCGTGTTGGCCGGGGGCGTCGGGGCCGCGCGATTCCTGCGCGGTGTCGTGCAGCTCGTCCCGGCGGAGTCCCTGACCGTCGTCGTCAACACCGGCGACGACCGCCTGTTCTACGGCGTCCACGTTTCGCCCGATCTCGACATCGTGACCTACACGCTGGCCGGCCGCATCGATCCCGAGCGCGGCTTTGGTTTGAAGGGCGACCGCTTCGACCTGATCGAGCGGCTGCGCGCCCTGGGTCACGAGACCTGGTTTCGGCTCGGCGACGCCGACTTCGCGAACTGCCTTCACCGCACGCTCCGCCTCGCCGCCGGCGCGGGCCTCGACGAGGTCGCCGAAGAGCTCCGCCGCGACCACGGCCTCGGGTTCCGCATGCTGCCGATGTCGAACGACCCGTGCCCCACCTTCGTCTCGCTCTCGAACGGGAAGCGCCTGCATTTCGAGGAGTATCTCGTCCGCGATGGCGCCCCCTCCGACGTGCGCAGCGTCGATCTCTCGGCCGCGGGCCGCGCGACCGCCGCCCCGGGCGTCGTCCACGCGATCGAGCAGGCAGACCTGATCCTGGTGGCCCCCTCGAACCCGATCGTCTCGATCGGGCCGATTCGCGCGGTGCCCGAGATCCGGCGCGCCCTCGACACCGCAGAGTGTCCCATCGTCGCGGTCTCGCCGATCGTGGGCGGCCTCCCGATCAAGGGCCCCGCCCACACGCTGATGCGCGCGGTCGGCCTCGAGGTCTCCGCGAAGGGCGTCGCCAGCCTCTACCGCGACTGGATCGACGGATTCGTCTTCGACACCCGGGACGCGGAGGGAGCCAAGGAAATCGAGGCCCTCGGCCTCACGGTCAGCGTCCTCGACACGCTGATGGTGGATGCGGCCGCCTCGCGACGGGTGGCCGACGCGGCCCTCGCGCTGGCGGAACGGCTGCGATGACGATCGCGCTGATCCCCGTGAAACGCCTCGAGGAGAGCAAGTCGCGCCTGCTTCCGGAGCTGCCCGACGCGAAGCGCCAGGCGCTGACCCTCGCGATGCTCGAGGATCTGATCGAGGCGCTCCAGCGGTCGGGCTGCGTCGAGCGCATCGCCGTCACGACCCCCGATCCGCAGGTCGCGAGCCGCGCCCGAGCGGCGGGCGCCGAGGTCGTGTTGCGGCCCGAGCCCGGTTTGAACGCGGCGCTCGAGGACGCGGCCGTGCGGCTCGCGGCGGCCAGCGACGAGCCGCTCCTGGTCGTGCTCGGGGATGTCGCCGGCGCCCTGCCCGAAGATTTCCGGCGGCTCGTCGGCTATGCCCGGAATGCCCGCGGCGCGGCGAAGGGCGTCTGGCTAACGCCCTCGGCCGACGGGGGCACGTCCGCCCTGTTGCTTCGGCCGGCCCGTGCAATCGCCTTCCGCTTCGGCCCCGAGAGTGCGCGGCGCCATCGCGAAGCGGCCCTCGCAGCGGGCGTCGCCTATCAAGAGGTTGCCCTGCCCTCGCTGGCGATCGATCTCGATCAGCCCGAGGATCTGTCCGCTTTTCTCGCGACCTCGGGCGGTGGCGCCCGCACGCGCGCCCTGCTCGAACCGCTGCGCAGCGCCAACGCCGGCGAAAAAAGAAGAAGCTCCCCGTGACGAACCGCCCCTCGCCGCTGCGACTGATCCCGCTCCACGGACTGCCCGAGATCGCAACCGGCAGCGACCTCGCTCGCCTGATCCGCAACGCCGCGGGCGAACAGGGCGTCGAGCTCGCGAACCGCATCGTCGTCGTGTGTCAGAAGATCGTGTCGAAGGCGGAGGGACGGATCGTCCTGCTCGCGGACGTGACGCCGAGCGAGCTCGCGCGGGAGATCGGGGCCGAGCACGACCGCGACCCGCGCCAGGTCGAGGTCGTGTTGCAGGAGAGCCGGCGCATCGTGCGCCGGGGCCGTGGGGTGCTGATCACGGAGACGCAACACGGCTTCGTGTGCGCGAACTCGGGCGTCGATCTCTCGAACGCCCCGGGCCCCGACATCGCCGTCCTGCTCCCGCTCGACCCGGACGCCTCGGCGAGGCGCCTGTTCGAGGCGCTCTCGACCCCGGCCGGTCCGACCCCCGTCATCATCAGCGACACCTTCGGCCGCCCCTGGCGCGAGGGCCTCGTCGACGTCGCCCTCGGCTCCGCCGGCCTCGCCCCCATCCGAGACGACCGGGGCACCCTCGACCGCGCCGGCCGCGAGCTCCAGGTGACCCAGCCCGCGACCGCGGATCAGCTCGCGGCGGCGGCGGGACTGTTGATGTGGAAGAGCGCAGGCGTGCCGGTCGTCGTGGTCGAAGGCTTTCCCATCGAGGGCGACGGCAGCGTCGCCAAGGCGCTGCTGCGTGACCCGGCGGGCGATCTATTTCGTTAGGCGGCAGGCCGGCCGGCCGTCTTTGTCAGTCGGATTTTCGGCCGGGCGGGGGCCCGAAGGCGTGGTCGAGACAGGCGCGCCAGATCTCGGCCAGCCCGTCTCCTTTCTCCGCCGACGTCGCGATCGGCTTGCCGAACTGCACACCGATCTCGCCGGCGAGGGCATGGATGCGTTCCTTGCGCTTCATCGGCTTCAGCTTGTCGACCTTCGTGATCGCCACCCGCCCCGGCACACCCCGCTCCGCGAGCCACGCGAGCAGCAGGCGTTCATCCTCGCTGAAATCGCGCCGCAGATCCTGCAGCAGGAACGCCAGCCGGAGCTCCGATCGATTCGCGAGATAGTCCTCGGCGAGGCCCTGCCAGCTCGCGCGCTCGCTGCGCGAGACCTTGGCGAAGCCGTAGCCCGGGAGATCGCAGAAGCCGACCACGCCCGCCTCGGTCTCGATGCGAAAGAGCACGAGCTCGCGGGTCTTGCCCGGCGTGCTGCTCGTGCGCGCGAGCTTCTTGCGCCGGGCGAGGGCGTTCAACAGGCTCGACTTGCCCACGTTCGAACGGCCGAGAAAGGCGATCTCCGGAAGGTCGCTCTTCGGGAGCTTGTCGGCCCGGGGTGCCGACGCGATCAATTCCGCCGAGAGGATCTTCATCGCGGCAGGACTCCCGAGCCGCCGCCCTGCGCAGCCGAGAACCGCCCGAGCACCGGCTCGAGCCGCGCGAGTGCCGTCTCGATCGTCGCGCGGCTCCGCGCATAACAGAAGCGCAGGCGCCCTTCGGCAGCGTCTCCAAAATCGATGCCGGGCGTCGTGCCGACGCGGGCCTCCTCGAGCAGGCGGAACGCGAGAGCCCGCGAATCGCGCCCGAACGCGCTGGCGTCCGCCAACACGTAGAAGGCGCCTTCGGGATCGCGCTCGATCCCGAAGCCCAGGCGCCGAAGTCCCGTGACGAGCAGATCACGCCGCTCGGCACAGGCCCGTCGCATGCCCTCCGCCATCTCGGCCCCGTCCGCGAGAGCCGCGATCCCCGCGCGCTGCACGAACGAGCTCGCGGAGATGAAGAGATTCTGCTGGAGCGTCTGGAGCCGCCGCATGGCGTTCGCCGGGGCCACGAGCCAACCCAGCCGGAATCCGGTCATCGCATAACGCTTCGAGAATCCGTCGAGCACGTACGCCTCGTCACTCAGCTCGAGGGCCGAGGTGTTCTTCGCGCCGTCGTAGAGAAGCCCATCGTAGATCTCGTCCGAGACGAGCGGCGGCCCGAGCGAGGCGAGCGCAGCCATCACCTCCCGCGGCTGCACCGCCCCCGTCGGATTGGCGGGCGAGCCGACGACGATCGCCCGCGTGCGGGGCGTGAGGGCGGCGCGCACCCGGTCGGGGTCGATCCGCCAGCCCGAGGCCGCGTCGGTCGGGACGAACACCGGCCGCGCCCCCATCACGCGCACGAAATTCGGGTAGCAGGGATAGTGCGGCGTCGGGATCAGGACCTCGTCGCCCGGCTCGACCAGACACGCGAAGGCCAGGGTCATCGCGTTCGACGTGCCCTGGGTCACGATCACTCGCTCCGTCGGCACCGATCTTCCAAAGCGTGCCGCGAGGTTCGCGGCGATCGCCTCGCGCAGGGCGAAGAGGCCGCGGCTGTCGGTGTAGCCGGTGTCATCGGCGGCGAGGGCGTCCCGGCAGGCGCGCACGGCCGCGGGCGGCGGGGCGAATTCCGGCTCACCGACCTCGAGATGGGCAATCGAGACCCCCGCCCGCTCGAGCTCGACGGCTCGCTCGAGGATCTCCATCGCCAGGAAGGGCGTGAGGGCGTCGGTCCGGGAGGCGAAGCGGGGCTGCGCGGGTGAAGGCGGGGCTGACATCCGCCCCGGGTAGCCCGATGGCCGTACCCCGTCAAGGCAGCCAATCGTCCAAGTCATCGGATTCAAAGCCATTTTCGGGCCCTTGCGCTTTGACACCCCGAACCGCGACGGCTAGAGTCGGCGCGCGTCGCGAGGCCCCCACCCGGAGCGCCGCCAACCCGCCAACCCCCCGGATGCGCCCGCCAGAGCGGATGAGACCTCATGCCCGAGAGCGGGCCCGATGGAAGGCCGGATCGAATGTCGAAGGGTTTGCAGATCGCTCTCGGTGCCCTGGCCATCGCCGCTTTGCTCGGCTGGTACGGCTATTCGCAGCTCGCCCGCGAAGAACTCTCCTTCCAGTATTTCAAGACCCTGGACGAATTCCACCAGAACGCCCCCGAGATGCTGGGCCGGGCCGTCCGTGTCCACGGCTATGTCGCCCTCTCGTCGATCGAGCGCGACGTCGCAGGCGGGCGCGTGCGTTTCGCGGTGCAGAACGAGCCGCCGCACGCCGGCGGGCCGGTCGGCCAGACGCTGTCGGTCGACTACGGCAGCCTCGAGACGCCGGATCTGTTCAAGGATGGCGCCGAGGTCGTCGTCGAAGGGGAGCTCGCGACACGCGCCGGCGAGACGGTCTTCGTGGCGCGCAACGTGATGGCGAAATGTCCGTCGAAGTTCCAGGCGCAGACTACGCCGGCGGACGAGGCCAGCATCGAACTCTAGGAATTCGCCCACCGCACGCCGAACGGCTTGCGCGAGGCGAGGCCTTTCACGGCCGGAGACACGCAGCCGATGGCGGATCTGGGACTCTACTCACTGCGCCTCGCCCTCTTCCTGTGCGTCCTCGGCATGGGGGCGGGCATCTACGCCGGCGTGTCGCGTCGGGACGAGTGGAGCCGGGTGGCGGAGCGCTCGGTGCTGATGGTGTGCGCGGCGGTCAGCGCCGCCATGGGGGCGCTCTTCTACGCGCTCGCGACCAACGATTTCTCGATCGCCTACGTCGCGCAACATTCGGCGCGCACGATGCCGCTCCACTACCGCCTCGGCGCCTTGTGGGGCGGGCAGGCGGGCTCGCTCTTGTTATGGGGCTGGCTACTGACTGCCTATGGCGCCGCCGCGGTCTTCGGCAATCGCCAGCAGAACCGGCGCCTGATGCCCTGGGTCTGCGTCGCGTTGCTCGCGAACGTCGGTTTCTTCCTGCTGCTCAACAACTTCGTCTCGAAGCCGTTCGACCCGCGGCCGCTCTCGGAAGGTCTATCCGACGGCGTCGGCCTGAATCCACTGCTCCAGCATCCGGTCATGATGATCCACCCCGTGATGCTCTACACCGGCTTCACGGGCTTCGCCCTGCCCTTCTCCTTCGCCTTCGCGGCGCTCGTGACCGGCGAGCTCGGCACGACCTGGTTCCGCACGACGCGGCGCTGGACGTTATTCGCCTGGAGCGTGCTCTCCGTTGGGATCATGCTCGGGGGGCGCTGGGCCTACGAAGTGCTCGGTTGGGGCGGCTACTGGGCCTGGGACCCGGTCGAGAACGCCTCGCTGATGCCCTGGCTCGCGGGCACCGCCTACATCCACTCGGTCATGATCCAGGAGAAGCGCGACATGCTGCGCACCTGGAACATCGTGCTCATCGGCCTGACCTACGGCCTTTGTCTATTCGGCACGTTCTTGACGCGCAGCGGCATCGTCCAGTCGGTGCATGCGTTCACCAACTCCGACAGCTTCGGCCGGATCTTCGCCGCCTACGTGATCGTGATGCTCGCGGCCTACACGATCGCCCTGCTTTTTCGACTGAAGGATCTTCGGAGTCCGAACAAGCTCGAGAGCGTGCTCTCGCGCGAAGCGTCGTTCATCATCAACAACTGGATCTTCATGGCGCTCTTGTTCGTGGTCTTCGTGGGAACGATGTTCCCGGTGTTCACGGAGATCGCCGGCGGCGCGCGCCGGATCCTCGGACCGCCTTATTTCAATACGTTCGCGGGTCTGCTGGCGCTGGCGCTGATGGTGCTGACCGGCGTGGGGCCCCTGATCGCCTGGCGGCAGGCGAGCCTCGCGAGCCTGCGGCGGCAGTTCGTCGTGCCGGCGAGCGTGGGCACGCTCGTCACGATCGCGATCCTGCTGCGCTTCGGGCGCGAGCCGGGCTACTGGGCGATCGCGTGCTGGGGACTCGCCGGGTTCGTGCTGACGACGGTCACCCAGGAGTACTGGCGCGCAGTGAGCGCCCGCATGCGGCGCCTCGACGAGAGCGCGTTCACGGCCCTCAAGACGCTCCTGCGCCGAAATCAGCGGCGCTACGGCGGCTACATCGTCCACGCCGGCGTCGTGGTCCTGTTCCTCGGCATCTCGGGCGCAGCCTTCAACGAGGAGAAAATCGTGAACGTGCGGCCGGGGGATTGGACGTCGCTGCGCGATTTCCGCTTCCACTTCCTCACGGCCGACGCGATTCCGGCGCAGCACTACGGCGGCGCCAAGGCCAGACTCGCGCTCTTTCGCGGGGACGATCCGCTCGCGGTGATGACGCCGGAGAAACGCTTCTATTGGCTCGAAGAGCAGCCAAACTCGATCCCGTCGATCTACTCGAGCTGGCGCGAAGATCTCTACGTGATCCTGACGGCCCTCGAGCCCGACGGCTCGGCGACGCTCAAGATCTATCACAACCCGCTCGTGAACTGGGGCTGGGCGGGCGGTGGAATCTTCGTACTGGGCTGCCTGATCGTGTTATGGCCGCATCCGGAGCGGACGAGCCTCGCATGAACGCACTGCTCTGGCAGCGAATTCGCCGCTCGAGTCGGTCCGCCCGTGCGCTCACGCACGGGCTCGCGCTGATCGCAGCGCTGCTGCTCTCGAATGGGACGACCGGCCGCGCGCGCGCCCAGCACTCGGGCGACACGGGGACGGCCCAGCCGCCACCCGCCGGCGATGGACGGATCGCCGTCCGGATCATCAATCCAGACGACGCGAAGGACGTCGCGGGCCTCGAGATCGCGCTCTACTCCCTCGCCAGCGACGGCCAACCGGGCTTCACCAGTGGCCAGACCGACGCCGAAGGCCGCGTCGCGTTTCCCGGCGTCTCGAACGATCCCGGGATCGTCTATCTGATCGGTGCGCGCTACCGCGAGATCCCCTTCGGCGAGCGCGTGACCTTCGAGGCGGGCGCGGCGGAGGCCGCGGTCGAGATCGAAGTCTCGGCCCCGACCGACCGCGCAGTGGGCGTGCGGGTCGAAGAGCTGCGCGTGCGGCTCGATTGGATGGGCGATCGCGTGTTGGTGCGCGAGATCGTGCGGCTCGTGAATCCGGGGCGGCGCGTGATCCAGCTGGCGAAGGGGGACGGGGCGAGCGGCGCGCAGGCCCCCGCGATCTTCCGCCGGCGACTGTCGCCTGCCGCCCGCGACTTCGAGGCCGGCACGACCTCGCTGGCCGACGGCCTCACGCTCGAGGACGGCGTCGTCCGGTATGTCGGCCCGCTCTACCCCGGCGACCAACGAGTGGAATTCCAGTACACGCTGGCGAGTCCACCCAAGGGCGAGCGGCTGCGTGTGTCGGTCGAGCTCGACCAGCCGGCGACCCGCGTCGTCGCCGTCGCCGGCACCGCCGGCATGGCGATCAGCGGCCCCGGCCTCGTCGCCTCGAGCGAGGTCAGCTCGGATTCCGGCAAGCGGCTCGAAGCCTGGGCGCGCGGGGCGCTAGGCGCCCACGAAAAAAGCTTTTTCGAGGCAGCGCTGCCGGAGACGCGCCTCGATCCCGCACTCGTCTCGATCCCCCGCGCCGACGTCTGGCTCGACCTCGACGACACGCGGCTCACGGCCACCGTCGACATCCAGCTCGAAGTGGCCCCCGGCGCCCCCGTCTCCGGCACCCCCGCAGCGCCCCTGCTCTCGGTCACGCTGCCCGAAGGCGCGTCGCTCACCGGCGTCGCCCCCGAAGCCGAAGCGTTGGGCCTGGTTCCCCGGGACCGCGGCGGCTTCGACGTGATCGGCCCCGTCGGCGAAGGCGTCACGAGCCTCGGCTACGCCTATCGTCTCGACGCGAAGCCCGACGGCCTGGCACTCGACCTCCGCTTCTCACGCAAGCTGGCGACCTTGAACGTGCTGATCGCTGACACCGGCCTCGCCCTCGACAGCAGCCGCCTCCACCGCCTGCGCCCCTTTCGCTCGGGCACCCGCAACTATCTCCACCGCGAAGCCTTCAACGTGCTGCCCGACGAGGCCGTCGACCTGCGCCTCGAACCGCTGCGCGCCCGCGGACTGCCGCGCAAAGCCGGGATGGCCTTCATATTCGCCGCGATCGCCGGTGCGGCGGCGTTCGTGATGGCGCCGCTCAGGCAGGGCGCGGCCCGCGATCGGACGACTGGGGAGAGCGCACTCACGCGCCTGCGCGCCGAACGCGAGACGGCCTACGTCGCGATCTCGGATCTCGAGCACGATTTCGAGACGGGCAAGCTCGACGGCACCGACTACACGGCGATGCGCGACGCGCTCCGAGCCCGCGCGATCGAGCTCCTGCGCGCCGAGCGGGCGGAGCAGAGCGCGCCGAGCGCCGGGAGCGCAGCGGCGACGGCCGCGACAATCTCGACGACCACTACGATCACTATGATCAATCCGGTAACCCCGGCGAGCGGCGACCGCTTCTGTCCGAGCTGCGGCACGCCACGGGACCCGGCCTGGCACTTCTGTGCGAGCTGCGGCGCGGCCCTGCCCGCGCGACGGGAGGCCGGCGCTTGAGTCGACTCCGCCTCTCGGGCACGGGCGTCGAGAAGCGATTCGGCCGGGTGAGGGCGCTGGCGGGCATCGATTTCGAGATCGCGGCCGGCGAGTCCGTCGCCATCCTCGGCGCGAACGGCGCGGGCAAGAGCACCTGGCTCCGCATCCTCGCCGGCCTCGCGAAGCCGTCGGCGGGGCGCTTCGAGGCCGTCGCGAGCGACGGCGAGCGGGGCGAGCGGATCCTCTCCCGCGAAGGACTGCGCGGACGGATTGGCTACGTCGGCCACGCGACCCTGCTCCACGGCGAGCTCACGGCCCGTGAGAACATCGCCTTCGCTGCGCGCCTTCATGGAAGGCGCCCGAGCCCCGCAGAGCAGGACGCGCTGCTGGCCGAGCTCGGCCTCGATGAGGTGGCGGATCGGCGGGTGTCGACGATGTCCCGCGGTACCGCACAGCGTGTCTCGATCGCCCGCGGCGTGGTGCATGAGCCAGACGTCCTGCTGCTCGACGAGCCGTTCACCGGCCTCGACGAAATCTCCGCCACCCGCCTGTCCCAGCAGCTCGCGACGCTCCGCCAGAGCGGCCGCTCGCTCATCGTCGTCACCCACGACCCGCAGCGCGCCGTCGAGCTCGCCGACCGCGCCCTGCTGCTCCATCGCGGCCGGATCCGCGCAACGGCACAGCGCGTCGACGGGTCGCTCTTCGAAGCGCCAGCACTGCGCGAGAGTCTGCTCCGCCTCGCGCGTGAAGACGCCGCCGAGATCATCCGATGAACGTCGCCCTGGCCCTGCTCTGGAAGGATCTGCTCTGCGAGTGGCGCTCGCGCGACCGGCTCGTCGCGATGGTGGTTTTCTCGATCCTGGTGGTCGTCGTCTTCCAGTTCGCCTGGCCCACGGTCGACCGCGAGCAGACCGAGGCGCTGGCGCCCGGCGTGCTCTGGGTGATCTACCTGTTTGCAGCGCTGATCGGCCTCGGGCGCACGTTCACCCTCGAGCTCGAGAACGACGCACTGACGGCGTTGGCGCTCGCCCCCGGAACGCGGGGCTGGATCTTCGCGGGCAAGGCGGCGGCGACCTTCCTCGTGATCGGGGCGGTCCAGGCGCTGACGGCTTTCATCTTCGCGCTCTTCTTCCGACTCGATTGGCTGCCCCACGCGGGCGGCCTCGCGATCGTCGTGGCACTGGCCGATCTCGCGATCTGCAGCGTGGGCACGCTCTTCTCGGCGATGTCGGTCCGCAGCCGCTTCCGCGAGGTGATCCTGCCGGTGCTGCTGATCCCGAGCCTGATCCCGGTGCTCGCGTCGGCGGTGCACGCGACGGTCGCGACGTTGGCGGGCGAGCAGGTCTCGATCGCGATGCTCCAGCCCCTGATCGTCCTCGCGGCGATCTACTCCATTCTCGGATTCCTGCTCTTCGACGCCGTCCTCGACGACTA
>JANNQH010000576.1:0-4427 GCA_031400655.1 Deltaproteobacteria bacterium
GCGGCGCTGATCCGTGAGCGGGGCATGTTCGGGTACCGGCGGCCGCTCGACGGCTAGAGCTGGTTCTCCGCCGGCGAGCAGCCCAGCGTGGCGAGGAGAAGTGTGGCCATCAGGAATTGGATTCTTGCGCTCCGAAACAAATCGGGGGACCGGCGGCGCGCCGATCCCCCGTCATCCATCGGATGCGTTCTTGACGGTCGATCCGGAATACTCAGCGCGGCGGCACGCGCCCATCCATGTTGGGAACCACGAAGCCCGGGTCATAGCGGCATGCACCCGGCGTCGGATCGATGAACTGGCAGGTCGCCTGGATCGAAGTGGCTGTCGGCTGCGGGCCGCCCGCGACCCAGGCGCGGAGCGATTCCCAGCCCGCGACCAGCTCGCCCGGTCGAAAGCCGCAATGTGTATTGCCCGACTCGTTCGCGACGGCGAGCGTCAGATTGGCGGGGTTCACGGCATCTCGATAGGGCTGCTCCTGCTCCACGATCACGAGCCCGTCGCCGTCGGTATGGGTCGCCACGATCTTCACCTGGCCGACATTGCCGCTCGGCGTGTAGTTCTTCCGGTGGCGATTGGCGCCGCCGGGTTGGGTTGCGACGCGGGCGATGGCGGCGTCGATCGACGCGTTCTCGTAGGCAACGCCGATATTGCCCATGCCCTGCTTCCCGTCGAGCTTCGCGGGATCGAAGATCAGATCCGACAGCGCCAGCACGGCGAAGCCCATGTCGGTCGCGATGAAGTTCTCAGGCAGGTCCGTCTCGTCTTTGAAGAGCGCGAGGCGCGCCTGTTGATCGGGTGTGCGAAACGCCGGCGGCGCGAAGAGGCCGAAGCACTGCTGCAGCGCGCCTCCGAGATCGGCCGGCGTAAACGGATACTCCGTGAAGCGGGCCGGGAGGCCGGTTCCGCCGCCGGGAATCGCTGCACCCGGAACGCCGTCACAGATCGCGTCGTAGACGAGCCGCAAGTCGATCGCGCCGTCCCAGCTGCGGCTGCCCGCCACCGCGCCGCAGGCCGGATAGGCGCCCACGACGTTCCCCAGGCTCGCTTTCTCGATCGCCTGGGCCGTGACGAGACCGCCGAGGGAGAACCCGTGGACTAGCACCGTCTGCGGCGTGCCGAAATTGGCCTTGAAGACGGCGACGAGATTCTGGAGATCGTTCTTCGTCTTGTAGACCGCCCAGCCGTTCTGCTGATAGCTCGATGCGGCCACTGCATAACCTTCGGAAAGCATCAGCGGCGCAAGCGGACCGAGGTCCGGCGTGCTCGGCACGATCGCGCCGAGATCGAAGCCGTGGTTGTAGATCACGAGCGACCCGTTCCAGGCATCGGGCACCTGGATCTTGACGAGTGCCCCCCCGTCCGTCGCACCTTCGATCACCGTGTCGGCATGGACGCCGGGCGCCACGCTGACCGCCGTCAGCGCAGCCAGTAGTCCCATACGGATTCCTTGCAACATGTCAGTCCCTCCTGCGAACGATGTTTGAACGTCTTATTCAAGCTTGGGTCCCGCACCCGGCCGGCCGAACGAGCGAGACGATCGCCAGATTAGTCTACGCGAATGTGACGCAAACCCGACGGGTAATCGGCTCCTGTCTCACGGATGGATCGAGTCGCCGTCGAGGCGCCAGAGGCCGGTCTCGTCCTGCACGATCGCCTGGCCTCCCGCGAGTCTCTCGGCCCGCTCGTAGGCGAGGAAGGCGCGCTCGAGCTGAAGGCTGCCTTGATAGTGGGAATAGAGATCGAGCCACACGCGGGCCGAGTCCGGATTGAGCTCCGCGGCACGTTCGAGATGTAGCCCCGCCGTCGCGTAATCGGCCATCATGACCAACAGTCGACCGTAATCGGCGCGGGGCAGCCAATCGTCCGGATCCGCCGCGATGGCGGCCTCGAAGAGGGCGAGAGACTCTCGCAGACGGCCGGTCTTCCAGGCCTCGAGCGCCTGGGCGTCGAGCGTCCGGGCGGATTCGCTCCCAGTGCCACGGCTCTGGATGTGCGAATCAGCCTTTGGCAATAGCGCGGCGGTCAGCTCTTCGCGCGCGGCCTCGCGCTTGCTGAGCGTCCAGACCTCCGACGAACCCCCTGGCCCCGGCAGGATCTGCTGCGCCGTCTCGCCGAGCTCGATTGGCGTCGCTCCCATCGGAGCTCCCGACTCGCGCAGGAGCCACCATGCCGCGGCGGAGAGTCCGCAGAGCGCGAGTCCGATGCCGATTGCCGCGACTCGCTTCATGGCTGGCCTCGTTCCGTCGTGCGTTGGCGCCTGCGCGGCGACCGCCTGAACCTGACCTGCGGTCGCGCGGTGAACGCCGCGAGGGACGCGATCAGGATCGCGCGAGCGACATGACTCAGCGTCGGAACGGACGGGCCCGAGTTCGCTCCGAAGGCCAGGTCGAACGGTTGGTCGAGCCCGCCGCTCCCCGGGGCCACGAAATTTCCGAGGTAGCTGCCACTATCGCGGTCATAACGCTTTACGCTGTCGGTCTGCTCGCTCGTCACGTAGAGATTCCCGTCGACTCCGAACGCGAGGCTCCGGGGTCCGGCGAGGCCGCCGGCCCCGGAAGCCACTAGGGTCTGGCGGAACGTCCCGCTGCTGGCGGCGAACTCCCGCACTTCGTTCGGAAAATAGGAGGTGACGAAGAGACCGTCCTGATGAAAGCAGAGTCCATAGGGATCGACGGGCCCACCGCCGTTGCCCGTGGCATCGATGAAGACGCGTACGAAGCTTCCGTTCGTGCCCGAGTATTCGAGTACGTCCCCCGTCGAGCTCGCTACGAAGAGGTTGCCGTTTGGTCCGAAGGCGAGACCGCGCGGACTCCCGAGGCCCCCTGACCCGGCGGCTACAAAGGAGGTCGGGGCGCCGCTCGCATCGAAGCGGCGCACGCCGTCGATCGTCGGGCAGCTGACGTAGACGTTGCCGAGACTATCCGCAACGACGTCGAATGGGCGGGTGAAGGAGGTCGTGCAGGCATTCGATAGCGATCGGACGAGCTCTCCCGAATTCCCTGCATACACGTCGAGCTTGTTGGCGCTGGAGCTTGCGACGATCAGCTCGGGTCCGGGCGCGGGCGCGAGGGCTGCATCGGCAGGAGCCGTGCGGCCCCGGGCGACGACACCTGTCGCAACGCCGTTTGCAGCGAAGGCGCGGACAGTATTACCCGAGCGGCTTGCGACCAGGAGCGTGTTTGCGCTCCATTTGAGCGAGCCCGGAACGCTGAGCCCGTTGCCTGCGCCGACCAGGGGGCTCACGGCGAGGGTCGCGAGGTCGACGGAGACCACGTCGTTCGAGAACGAACCCGAGACGCTCACCCGCCCGTCCGGTGCGCGGGCGAGACCGAAGGGGCCGTCCACATTCGAGCCCGCGGCCAGCACGACGCGCGCGAAGGACCAGGTTCCGCCGCTCTCCTGGTATTCGAGCACGCGGTCGCTGCCCGACTCTGCGACGAGGAGCGTGGACGGCGAGGTGAAGAGCAGACCGGCGGGGGAGCTGAGGCCGCTCACGACTGTCGTCGGGGCGCCGCCGCTCGTTGAATAACGCAGAATCGTGCCGCCGAACGAGTCGCTGACGTAGAGCTGACTTCCCTGCAAGGCGATCGCTGCGAAGCTCGCGACCGGGTGGCTCGCCAGGGTTGTGCGCGTGCCGCCGGGGAGGCTGAGCCGGTGCAGGCCTGCCTCACTGTCGGGGCCGTTCTGAACATCGGCGATGAAGTAGAGACTCGCGCCGCTGGCGTCGAACGCCATGTCCGTGGGTGCGAGCAAGCCCGTGGCGGCCTGGGGCGGGAGGACGAGGCCCGTAGCGGTTTCGTAGACCCAGATCTCGCCGGACAGGGTGCTCGCGACGTAGAGCCGGCCATCCGTGGGCCGCACGGCGATGCCACCGGGAAACGAGAATCCGCTCGTGACGGGGTCGACGAAGGTCGAGACGAAGCTCCCGTCTCCGTCGTCGAATTCGAGCACCCGGCCGTTGGCATGACTCAGGACCCAGAGCTGGGCATGACCCGCCTGCGCCGAGAGCACGAGGACGCCGACCATGATGGCGAGCCGCCGAAGTAGGCGCTGAAGCCTGCTCCGAAAGTCGCTGTGAGGACGCTGCCGCTTTACCACTGGACCACCTCGACAATCGGGACAGAAGCCCGGTCTCGAGACGTAGTTAGGCCCGAGCGGCTCTAGCACCGGTATTGCCCGCCGAGTGTGAAGATACCCACTCCCTCGACGTTGTCCTCGCAGGCGACGCGCGAGGAACGGAAGGGCCCACCCCGGGTCACGGGCCCGCGTTTTTCGCTTATGCTCGGCTTTGTGAACGAACTCCTCCGGACACTCTGGCAGCGGCGCATCGTCCAGTTCACGGCGTTCTATCTCGGTGTTGCGTGGGTGCTGCTGCAGATCGCCAACCAGCTCGAAGAGACCCTCGAGCTGCCGGGCTGGCTCGATCA
>JANNQH010000577.1:0-2528 GCA_031400655.1 Deltaproteobacteria bacterium
GGTCGGGTTCATCGCCGTCGCGCTCTTCGCGAGCGGCTGTGCGACCTATACCGACCGCATGCAGTCGGCGACGGAGGCCGTTCAGGCGGGCGCCTACGCCGAGAGTCTGAAGGACCTGAACAAGGCCTTGAAGGTCGACTCTGCGGACGAGCTGCCCAGCCGCTGGCGCTCGACCGATGCGCTGACGGTGCTCGAGCGCGCCATCGTGCTCCAGAGCCTCGGGCAGTACAAAGAGAGCAGCCGCGACCTGTCGGCGGCCGAGCAGGAGATCGAGCTCCTCGATCTGCGGCGTAACGGCGTCGACGCGCTCGCCAAATATCTCTACAGCGACTCGGGCGGCAAGTACAAGGCGCCGCCGAGCGAGCGCCTCGCGCTCAACGCGATCAACCTGCTGAACTATCTCGCCGCGGGCGACCTCTCTGGGGCGGCCGTCGAGGCGCGCCGGTTCCAGGCCCAGCGCGAGTTCCTGTCGAGCCAGGGCATCGAAGCGCCGGGCCCCGCGAGCCTCGGCTCTTATCTGGCTGGCACCGTCTTCGAGAAGCTGGGCGAGGGCGACCGCGCGCTTCGGTATTACGAAGAGGCGCTCGCAAGCTCGGGGACGCTCGCATCGCTGCGCGATCCGGTGGCGCGCCTGGCACCGGCCAACGCCTATCGCGGCCCGGCGCTCCAGAAGCTCCTCGCGGAGGGGGGCGCCCGCGCATCGGGCGGCGCGCAGATGGGCGAGATCCTGGTCGTGACTTCGGTCGGTCGCGTACCCCACAAGGTTCCCGAGCGCATGCCCATCGGCGCGGCGGTCGGCGTCGTCGGGACGATGGTCACCGGCAATCTGGACGTGCTCGAGCGGAGCGCCTTCAAGGTGCTCGTGTTTCCCGGATTGCAGCCGGTGGGCAGTCAGCTCTCGAGCGTCGCCGTCTCGGTCGATGGCCAGAACGCGCCGCTCGATCTCATCACCGACCTCGGCGCGGCGGTCTCGAAGGAGTACGAGGCGAACAAGCCGGCGATCATCGCGGCGGGTGTGACGCGACTGCTGACGCGCGCGGCGATCGCGGAGGGTGCGCGCGTCGCCGGAAACCAGGCGGACGGCGTAGTCGGCGTGTTGGCGGCACTGGCGACCGAGGCGACACTCGTCGCCTTGGACAAGCCGGATACGCGCTCGTGGACACTGCTGCCCGGCCGCATCCTGGCCACCCGGATCGCGGTGCCCGCCGGCGAGCACAGCGTCGAGGTCGCCTTCGGGCAGGCGGGCGCCGCACCGCGCCAGTTCCAGGTGAACGTCGCGCCAGGGGGCCTCGTGACGGTAGTCGTCACGGAACCGCGCTGATGGCCCACGCCTATCCGCATCTGCTCTCAGCCGGCCGGATCGGAACGCTCAGCCTTCGCAATCGCATCCTGATGTGTCCGATGGGCGACAACCAGGCGACCTCGGACGGCTATGTCACGGACCAGCAGATCGCCTACTTCGAAGCCCGGGCGAAGGGCGGTGCGGCGCTGCTGCTCGTCGGATCCGTCGGCGTCACGGCCCCGGATGGTCTCTCGAGCCCGCACCAGGCGGCGCTCGCGAACGCGTCGATGGTCGAGGGCTTCGCGCGCCTGGCAGAGCGAGTCCACGCCCACGGCGCAAAGCTGGCGCTCCAGCTCGTCCACAACGGCAAGAACGCCGTGATGGACATCGTGGCCGGCAGGCCGATGCTCGTGCCCTCGCAACCGAAATCCTCGCCGCCCGACGCGCTGATGGGCATGTTGACGCCCGAAGAAGCCGAGCGGATGGGAACGCCGGGCCAGGTGAAGGGTGCCCGTGTCAGCTATCGCGAGATGACCCGCGACGACATTGCGCAGATGGCCGAGACCTACGCCACGAGCGCCGAGCTCGCCCGCGAGGCCGGCATCGACGCCGTCGAGCTGCATGCCGGCCACGGCTATCTGATCGATGGCTTCCTCTCTCCCACGACGAACCACCGCAGCGACGAGTACGGCGGCCCGATCGAGAATCGTGCACGGTTTCTCGTCGACGTGCTGACGGCCATCCGCCGCCGCGTTGGCCGCGACTACCCGGTCTGGTGCCGCATCAACGGCGAGGAATTCCTGATCGCGGGACAGACGCTCTCCGACGCCTGCCGGGTGGCCGAGATCGCCGAGGCGGCCGGTGCCGACGCGATCCACGTCAGCACCTACGCCGATCCGTCCCGGGCGATCGGCTTCACCGAAGCCCACGCGACGCATACGCCGGGCCGCTTCCTCGAGCACGCCGCCGCCGTGAAGCAGCGCGTCCGGATTCCCGTCATCGCCGTCGGCCGCATCGATCCGGAGCTCGCTGAGCAGACGATCGCGGCGGGCAGCGCCGATTTTATCGCGATGGGGCGCAAGCTGATCGCCGATCCCGAGCTGCCGAACAAGCTCGCGCGCGGGGAGCGCGACGACGTGCGCCCCTGCATGTACCACTACCGCTGCATCAGCCAGATCTTCGTGAGCAGCGGGATCTCGTGCGCCGTGAATGCCTTCACGGGGCGGGAAGCAGAGCTGCGCCTCAC
>JANNQH010000578.1:0-2470 GCA_031400655.1 Deltaproteobacteria bacterium
CCTGGGTCGGCCGGGCGGCGAGCTCCGCGGCGCTGATCCAGATTCCGGGGCTGGCCGTCTGGCCATGGGCGACCTCTGCGGCGAGTCCGAGCGCGAGCACGGCGGCGAGCGCCATGCTCCGGATCACCTCGGCGCAGCGCCCCACTCGCAGCTTCCCGTCGCGCTTCTGCCCCGCCTACGGGCCGCTCGGCGCGGCGATCGCCGTCTCGGCCGCCCGACTCGCAGGCACGATGTTCCGACACGCCCTGCTGCTGCGGCTTCCGGAATTCGAATCGGTGCCCGAGATCCAGAAGCGCATCTGGATGAAGCTCCTGATCGCGAGCACCGCGATCGCGGCGGTGGGCTGGCTCTGGCCGATGCCGCTCGCCGCGCAGGTCGTCGCGGTGGCACTCGTCTCCCTGTGGCTCGTACGTTCGACGGCGCGCGCCCTCGACATCGGGCCCTCGTTCCCCGAGCTGCTGCGAATCCCCCTGTTCGCGCGGGTGCTCGCGCCGCGCTGACGCCCCTCGAGCCAGCCTCGCGCCGCGGGAAATCGTCTGCGTCGGCGCGATCGGGCTTGCGCAGGCTGTGTCGACACTGCTCGGCGATGCCCGACGCGAACGGGCGAGGTCGCAGATCGTCGGGACTGAACACATAGGCGCGATGCGTCCGCGCCGAGTCGTTCGCGCGCACGAGACGACCGACCTCCTCTGACGGAGGAAGAGGTCCGTCAGCATGTCCGTCGCATAGAGGCTGACGGCCATGTGAAGGCTCTGACCGGCCAGACCGCGGGTCAGGGTAGGCTCAAAGCCCCTCGTGCGGAACATAAAAGAGTTAGCGGCGTTATCAGCAACGCCGGTAAAAAGGGCATTACGTCACCTGGGCCGATCCGGGGCCGATTGGGGCCCGTTCGGGGGCGAGCAGGCAAGAAGTGCGTCGAGCGGTCGAGGCCGCTCGTTGAATGTGTGTGTTGCCGAGCAACCGCGTGGCGGAAGAGGCCCGCACGCTTTCGGCTGTAAGGTGACTCCAGGCGGGCAGTCGGGTCAGAGTCGACCCGAGCGGCCGTTTGGAAAATGGGTTTTGTTTTACCTACGCGTCATGACGATGCGCCGCGGCTGCCGGCTCGCCCAGTCTTCCTGTTCAAGGTCCAGTCGGCAACACGACGGGGGCCAGGCCAGGGCTGCTGATTGGGGGCGTAAACGCTGACGGATCTGCGCGTGCGCAGCCGTTGGCACTACGGCGCCTGTTACGAGGAATTGAGCAGCTGTCGACGAACAGGAGCGTCTCGGCAGCCTGTATCGGGCGGGAAAAGCTCGACTGCGATGGCGCAAGCCGACACTCTTACCTTTGCCGAAGCAGAGCTATGCACTAGGCAACGCATTAACGCAGGCTAGAGTCGTCGGGCCTAAACCCAGGTAGAGGTGTTATGAACGTCATTTCTCCCGAGCAATTCAGCCTGGTCTACAACGCCTTCTCATTCACGATTGCCGTGATGGGTGCGGCGACTGTTTTCTTGTTCCTCTCGCGCTCGCAGGTAGCGCCGTCATATCGGACGGCGCTCACCGTAGCCGGCGTGGTGACGTTGATCGCGCTCTACCACTACGTTCGGATCTTCGCCAGCTGGGAGGGCGCCTACACCCTTGTGGACGGAGCGATGAAGCCGACCGGGACCCCGTTCAACGACGCCTACCGCTATGTCGATTGGCTGCTGACGGTCCCCCTGTTGCTGATCGAGCTGATCCTCGTGATGAGCCTGTCGGGCGCCGAAACACGAGCCAAGGCGACGAAGCTGGGGCTGCTCGCTGTCCTCATGATCGTGCTGGGCTATCCGGGTGAAATCTCGTCCGACCCCGGCACTCGCTGGGCCTGGTGGGCGTTGGCGATGGTGCCATTTGTCGTGATCGTCTATGACCTGTTTGTCGGCCTGAAGAGCGCCATCGCCTCGCAGCCCAAGGAAGCCCGCGGGCTGGTGAGTGCGGCGCGCTCGCTGACCGTGGTGTCTTGGTTGTTCTACCCAGTGGTCTTCGTATTTCCCATGATCGGGTTCACGGGCGGTGCAGCGACGACCGCAGTGCAGGTCGGCTACACCGTGGCGGACGTTGTCGCCAAGGCCGTGTTCGGCTTGTTGATCTACATGATCGCCGTGCGCAAGACCGAAGTCGAAGCAACCACTCGATAAACGTTAAGCGGGTAATCGTACTTTTGAGTGAGTTATCGAGCCGGAGCAGATCGCGTGAGACTTCCTGCCGCTCCTCTCGTCGCTCCTCTCGCCGCACCGCATAGCCCGCCAATGAAACCGCCGTCTGATCGTCCGCCCGCGCCGACTCGCAGGCGTCGACTGAGCCCGAAGAAGCTGCTCCTCAGCAAGTGGACGGCCGTGACGCCTCTGAACAAGGAGATGCATTTTGTTGTGACGCGGGTCGTGGCGCCGGACCCGTCCAACATGACGATCGGGCAGGTCGAACTGCAAGCGGTGCACTCCGGTCGCTCG
>JANNQH010000579.1:0-4335 GCA_031400655.1 Deltaproteobacteria bacterium
GCAGGAGCGACAGTTCCTCGTCGCACTGGGCAGGGTGACGACCTTCGACCTATCGGGTCGAACGGTGATGCTGCGCGACGATGCCGGCGCGATGCAGGTGGTCCTGTCGCCTGAGGTCCTGTCACCCGATTAGTCGGCCCCTGCCGCTACCTGGCCGGATTCTGCGAGCGCGACGTGATTGCACTCGCGGTCTGGGCGGCGCCCCACCGCGCCAGCTCCTGACCCGAGAGCCAGCGCGAACCACCGCCGGGAAGCCGTCGCGCACGGAGAACGTCAGCACTCAGGGATGCCTGGGTCTCGTCGAAGCGCCCGATCCACAGCCGCCTCCCGCTCGGGACCTCGTGCACGAAGACCTCGAAGGCAACGCTGGCGGAGACCGTGGCGCCCGCCGCCGAGCCGACGCGGTCGCGGAACCGCGTGAGACGTCCGAGCACGACGGCCGTCGCGTCGAGCTCCGCGGCCAGACGGACTGCGGCGGTCGGATCTGCGCTCGAAATGGAATCGCCCCGCGCGGCGACCACGGCTTCGACCTCGCCCGGCGCCACCACGGCGATGCCGGCGCCCGCGAGATCCTCGCCCAGCGCGACCGCGACCTGGTTGGCCACACTCGCGGAGCCTGTGCCCCCGTCCCGAATCGCCGAGGAGAAAGGCAGCACGGCGACTCGTGCGAGGTTTGCTTCGCCGAGACCCCGGTCGAGCTCCGTCACCACCGGGCCGGGCCCGAGCGCCGCACAGGCGCCGAGCGCTACGCAGGCGAGCCACCCACCGGCGCAGGCAAGACGCAGAGAGTTCCCGTACATAGCGCTCGTGTAGCGCTGAAGATCGGCTCCGGACAGGGGATCGTTCGGCGCGGGGGTCTTCTCTCCCCTCGCCACGGCGCGCATTCACACCTACAGTCGGCAGTCCCGAAATAAGGAGCAGCGATGCAGACCGGACTAGCGAAGCGGATCGACGAACTCGTGGAGATCGGATGGGAGCCCGTCACCTCCACCGAGACCAGCGCCTCCCTGGTCGGACGACGCCCGTTCAGCTGGTGGATGTTCCTCTTCGTCATCGTCTTCTTCCCGTTATTCGGCGGAGTCCTCTATCTGATCTTCTGGCTTGCGACGTCGCGAGCCACCGTCTTTCTCCATCAGGAAAGTGCCGAGGTCCACGAGGCAGGAGACCTGTGGCTGGTCCGCTCGCAGGAAGCACAGCGCGAAGCGCTCATCCGGCAGCAGCGCCAGATCAAGGAGCGGGGCTTCCTCGCCGTGATGTGGCCGCAGCTCCTGTCCTTCCTGGTGCTGTTATCCCTGTGGGTGGTCTTCCTGCGCTGGTATTTCTGATCCGTCGGCGGCGGACTCCGCCGCTCGCTCGGGCGGGCGGCGCAGCTCCGGCGCGCCTGCGTACACCGCGTCGCCGACGCGCTGCGGATAGTCCTCCGGGAAGGTCCACAGGCCCAGGCCAGGCCCGTGCACCAGGCCCCGCCAGGCCGGATCGAAGGGGTAGATCATCGAGAGCAGCACGTCGCTCGAGATCAGCGGATTCGCCACGAAGTAGCCGTGGCCGCGGATCCCGAGCAGCTCGTGGGGTCCGGGGACGTCGGCCACGTCGATACCCACCAGACGCTCGTTGCTGGCCACCGTCTCCAGCTTTTCTCGGGTGAGCTCGTCGAAGCGGGGTCGCCCCAGTCGCGACGCCCGGGACAGCAGAGCCGCGACCTTGAGCGCGAAATCGTTCTCCGACAAATACACTTCTGTGCGTCTCGAAATGTCGCTCAGGGCCGGCAGGTGGTCGTGCGCGAAGGTCTGGAGGTCGATGTCGGCGGCGATGAAGATCGCGTTCGCGATGCGGTAGCGGCGCTGGAGCGCCTCGTAGTCCTCCGCGGGATGGCGATTGCGCAGCTCGACCAGCGCCTCGGCGAGCAGCGGTGAGCCGCAGCTGAAGGCGATCAGGTTGATGCGCCGCGCCTGGCTCTGCTCGGCGACCAGCGAGATCAGCCGCGCGATGTCGGGAACGTACGCGCGTGCGCGGGAGCAATCCGTCAGGTAGTTCCAGAACGAGGTGCCCGTCGGCCAGCTGAAGGCGACGACCGAGGATGATCTGCCGAGGTAGTGCGCCCAGGTGCCCATCATCACCATCACCTGGTCGAACGTGACGCGGTAGCCGGGGATGTAGATCACGGCCTCCCCGGTGCGCGAGGACTGGACCTGCCGATCGATCGCGGCGACGAAGGCGCGGTCGGCAGCCGCGCTGCCCTGGGCGCCGAATTCCTCGACCGAGGTGACGCGTGCCGGGCGCGTCGGATCGCCGCCGCCGGTCCGATCCGACTCCACGAGATCGGCGAAGGACCAGCCCGGAGGTCCGAGCTGCACGTGGGCGAGACCGAGTCGCGCGCCGTCGCCCGGGCTCCTCATGTAGCGCTCGGGATAGTTCTCCGGCGCGGGCGCGCGTGTCGTTGCGTAGAAGACGCTCACGTCGGTGTCGCGATGCTCGGGCGCGACGAACCGCGTGAAGTCGAGGCGCGGATCCTGAACGACGATCGGCGCAGGACATCGTCCAGCTGCGCTCGGCGTGCTCGCGCTCGCCACATCCGAAGAGCAGGCCGAGCACGAGAAGCGTGGGAAACCAGCGCGTGTGATGCATGCCGGCAGTCTATCCGCGCTGCGCCGCAAGGTCACCGGCATCCGTCGAGCTGCGGTCGGCGAGTGGACGCCGATGCAGCAGCCACGCCACGATGCACGCGATGACGCCGCCCGCCAGGACGTGCTTCAAATTATGGCCGGAGACGAGGCCGCCCGTCGCATGCCAGATCGGCCAGTCGAGGCGCTCGGCGGCGGTCTCGAGCCCGTCGCAGGCCAACGCGGCCCAGATCCAGACCACCGCTCCGTGTCGCGAGCGCCGCACGAGCAGGAGCATCAGTGTTACGACCGCCGCCCCGATGCGGACCAGCAGGTAAAGCCACAGGTCGCCCCGCCCGAGCGCCTCGCTGACTCCCCACAGCGCGACCCCGCCAGCCGCCAGCAGACCGAGCGGCCACAGCGCCGCGCGACCGAACGCGGAGCCGATCCGGTCGGCGAGCACCAGGGCCACGGCGCCCGTCGCCAGCACGGCCATCGGCATCCGGTCCCAGACCAGCCGCTCGTTCGAGGGCTCCCAGTGGTACCAGGCGGAGCCGAAAGCGGTGAGCACGGCTCCGAGCACGACCAGGTGATAGGCGCTGCGCTCGTCGCCGTTCACCCACACGAGTCGACGCAGGCTCGCGGCCCACAGACCCGCCGCCAGGATGGCCAGGTTCGTGAGCACATCGCCGGCGCGCGGCACGAAACCCCATACCCGCGTATCGGCGAAATCGTGGTACTCGGGCCACTGGGGCAGCGGGCCGAAGCCAGCGCGCAGTAGGCCGTAGAGCAGCAGCACCACGACCACTAGTCCCCAGGACCAACGCCGTGCGAGACGTGCATCCGGATCGGAGCGGATCGGGGTCACGCCGAGGACCCGGTGCGAGGCACGATGAGTGCCGAAACCACCCGGCTCCGCAAGGTCATGGCCTGCGCGCCGAGTCGCGCCATGAGCGGTTGAACCCGAGCCACTGCGACCCACTGCTCGTCCGCGAAGTCCCGTGGCTGGAGAACGCGAAGCGCGACCGTTTCGATTTCGTGCGGATGCGGAGGAAACGCGACGTGGATTCCGTCGAGAGGCACGAACTGCTGGACGCTGCGCTGATCGGCGACCTCTCAACCCTCGGGTCCCGGAGATCGGCCCCAAGGCGCTCGAACTCGGTCAGTGGGCGGCCCACGTCACCGAGTACCCGCTGCCAAGGCAGCCCAATCAACCGATCGTCGGAGCCGATCGCGTTCGGCGACGCAAGAAAGGCCTCTACGCGACCTGAACGACCACCCGCGACGTGGGCGATCCCCGACGGGCTCTCTTCGCGCTGCTCCCCCCCGCGATGACACTGGCAAGTATTCGTTGATGTGAAACCTTTGTTGGATTCGCTTTGTTGCACGCCATGCATTGCGCGCCTAGTGTAGAACCTTGTGACTCTCGTGTTCAAGTAATTCGGGGCGCTATGAAGATGAATTCGATAGAAAATGAGAAGATGCTTTCAGTGCGGGGTGAACTCGCCGGCGGCGAAGTGGCCCGATGAGTACGACGTACGGTGGTCAGTTCCGCGTGCCTAACGTCTCGACTGGACGGTTGCCCGATCCCGACCTCGTGATTGCCCTGGTGACCGAGGCCTACGAGACCTTCAAGAACAACAACGAAGGTAAGAACTCCACCGTCTACCCGGCGATGGAGCGGGTCCAGAGCGACCTCTTCGGAATCTGCGTGGTCGGCACCAACGGCCAGGCG
>JANNQH010000580.1:0-10238 GCA_031400655.1 Deltaproteobacteria bacterium
GGTCGCCCCCATCGGTATAGCGCGGCGCGATCCAGCGCCCGACCGAATCCTCGCGCACGCGGCGATCCTGCTCCCGCAGGCCGAAGGGCGCGAAGCAGGCCGCCACCTCGTCGGCATCCTCCTCGAGCAGGCCGGCGAGGATCAAGCTGCCACCGCGCTCGAGGCGCTGGGCGATCTCGCCCGCGATCGGCAGCAGCTCGCGCTTCAGCAGATTTGCGACCACGAGGCCGAAACCCCGCTGCATCTCGATCCGCTCGATCGGTGCACACTCGAATCGCACCCGCGCCGCGAGCCCATTGGCACGCGCCGCCTCCTCGGCCGCCAGGATCGCAACCTCATCGAGATCGAAGCCGACGGCAGTCGCCGCACCGAGCGCGACCGCCGCCAGCGCCAGGATTCCGCTCCCCGTCCCGACGTCGAGCATGCGCGTGAAGCGCGCCCGACCGGCGGCATCGGACAGCAGCCCGTCGATCCACTCGAGGCAGAGCTGGGTCGAGGCGTGGGTGCCGGTGCCGAAGGCCTGGCCCGGATCGATCACGATCTCGCGCTGGCCCGGCAGCAGCGCAAAGCTCGCGAAGGGCGGTCGCACCACCAGCCGCTCCGAAATCACGATCGGCCCGAGCCCGCGCTTCCACTCCTCCGTCCAGTCGACGGGCGGCAGGTCCTCGGCGGCCCCGACCTGCGTGCCGCTCGTCTCGCCTCCCGCCACGACGTCGAGCAAGGCACGGCGGACGCCCTCGACCGCAGTCGCCCGCGCGTAGACGCAGGCCCGAAAGCGCGCCGCCTCCGCCGCCCGCTCGGGCTCGTCGATCTCCTCCGCCCCCTCCGCGCCGGCCTCGAAAGCCTCGGCCAGCAGTCGCTCGCGCAAGCCCTCGTCGCTCGACGTGATCCAGAAACGCCGATATTCATCGCCCATGCGACGCGTTCTCCTCGCCCTGCTCGCCCTCTTGGGTCTCGCTCATACGGGCTGTGATTATGGCCATCTCGCAGCGGGTCAGATCAAGATCCTCTGGCGCCGACAACCGCTCGAGCAGGCGAGCCGGGATCCCAGCCTCACGCCCGACGAGCGCGCCCTGCTCGGCCTCGTCGAGTCGGTTCGCCGGTTCGCCGGAGGCATGGGACTGCGAGTGGGCGATCAGTACACGAGCTTCGTCGCCTGGCCCGGCGACCGCATCGTCACGACCCTCGTGCGGACGCGTCCGGGCTCCCTCGAGGCCGTCGGCTGGTGGTACCCGTTCCTCGGCCGCCTGCCCTACCGCGGCTATTTCGATCAGACGCGGGCGGAACGCGAGGCGCAGCGTCTGCGGGAGGAGCAAGGCTACGACGTCTGCGTCTCCGCCGTGACGGCCTACTCGACGCTCGGCTGGCTCGACGATCCCGTGACGTCGCCGATGCTCGGACGCGGCGCCGCGAATCTCGTCGAAACCCTGCTGCACGAGCTCGTCCACGCGACGACCTTCATCGAAGGGGACGCGGACTTCAACGAGGGCGTCGCGCTCTTCATCGGGCAGGAGGCCGCCATCCGCTATTTCGCGCAGGCCGGGGATTCGACGATCGCGAAGCACACCCTTGAGCCGCTTCCGAGCGCCGATCGCGTGCGCGGCTGGGTCGCTGATCGGCGACGCGTCGAAGCCGCGGTGCTCGCATTCCGGGATCGGCTGCCGCAGCTCGCGAGCCGACCCGACGCCGCGAGCCAACGCGAGGCGGCCGAACGGGTCTTGCGGGGCGAGCTCGCGGCGCTTCCCCTCGGCGTGCTCGAGCCCGCGTCGGTGGCAGCGGACGCGCGGCTCTCGGACGCCTGTCTCGCCCTGCGCGGCACCTACTCCCGCGATCTCCCGCGCCACGAAAAGCTGCTCGCGGCGCTGGACGGCGACCTCGAAGCCATGATCCACCAGCTCGTCGAGTGGGCCCGGCGAGGCGAATCCCCCGATCGATTCTTCACAACCGAAATGCCGCTCCCGGAAGATCGCCGGGAGGACGCGGCGGATGTGCACGCGCGGGGCGAATGATTCGAGCACGCGTCGATTCAACGACCGACGAGCTCGACGACGCCCGTCTCGACCAGCCCGCGAAAGATCATCAGACACGCCTCGGTGTCGACCAGGGCATCATGGGCCCCGGTCAGGTCGAGACCCGTGAAGTGGCGATAGGCCTCGGCCAGGGTCGGCCATTTGTAGCCGTATTTCCCGGGCAGCTTGAGCACGTCCGTCGAGGTCTCCTTCGTACACACGAGCTGGCGGCCGTCGAGGCGATGCGGCTTTCCGCCCAGGCGATGGAGCGCCGTCTTCATGATCGAGACATCGAAGGAGAGATTGTGGGCGACGATCACGTCGGCCTGCAGACAAGCCTGATTGAAGAGTGAGCAGGCGATCGACGGGGGCACACCGAAGCGGGCGCAATCCTCCTCGCTGATGCCATGGGCCGCCTTCGCGGCGGGCTCGATTCGGACCCCTTCGGCGAGCGTCACGAGCAGCGAGTTGCGGGCACGCGGCTTCCAGTCGGCGGTGTCGATGAGCAGCATGCCGAGCTGGATCAGGTCGGGCTGGCTCTTATCCTCGGGCGGCTTCTTGAACTCGACCATGCCGGTCGTCTCGGTATCGAAGATGAGTGCCTTCACCGCGTTCCCTCACGGGCCGTCGGCCGCCCGCCGCCGAAGCCGTTCGTAGCACAGACCCGCGCTGCACGAGCGCGGTCGAGTGGGCCGTGGATCGCCCCTGAAGACCTTTTCCCCGCTTTCGATCTGGGCTTTACTCGCCGCCGCGCCAGGGGCACGCGCCGCATTCGCGCGGTCCGACCCTCGCGCCCGCATGAGGGGGTCCATGTCGAATCACGCCTGTTCGTGTCGCTCGTCGCGTCTGCCGCACGCGCTGATCCTGATCGCGTCGCTTACATGCCTTGTCTCCGCCAGCGCGGCCCGGGCCGACGATCCCAAGGCGCGGGCGATCATGCAGCGCGTCGATGCCCGCGACGACGGAGACAACCAGACCTCGACGCTCCAGATGACCCTGATCGACAAGAGCCAGAAGCAGCGCGTGCGCGAGCTCCGCAGCTTCAGCAAGGACAAGGGCGAGGACACCTGGTCGATGATGTTCTTCCTCACCCCCGCCGACGTCGAGGACACGGGCTTCCTGACCTACGACTACGACGAAGCGACGCGCGACGACGATCAGTGGCTCTATCTGCCGGCCCTCAAGAAGACCAAGCGCATCGCCTCGAGCGACAAGAGCGGGTCTTTCATGGGCTCGGACTTCTCGTACGCCGACATGACCGAGCGCCCGCTCGAATACTACGACTTCAAGCTCCTGCAGGAGAGCGAGGTCGCTGGACAGCCGGTCTGGGTGATCGAGTCCGTGCCGAACAACGAAGAGGAGCTCGACGAGACCGGCTACATGAAGTCGATCCTCTTCATCCGCAAGGACAACGACGTCATGATCCGTGCGAAGAACTGGGTCAAGAAGGGCAACCGCAACAAGTACTTCGACGTCGAGAAGCTCGAGCAGATCGACGGCATCTGGGTCCCGACGGTGATGACAATGATCACGAAAAAGGGCGAGCAGACGCTTCACAAGACGATCCTGCGAACCTCCGACGTGAAATTCGGCCAGAAGCTCGAGTTCGATCAGTTTTCGATCCGCGGGCTCGAGACCGGGCCCTGACGGGTGCCGAGAGCCTGGTCGGCGCTCCTGCTCGCCGCGTGGCTCCTGCCGTGCGCGGCTCTCGCCGAGGACGAAGACCTCGACGATTTGACGGGCGGCTTCGAGGATGATTTCGACGAGAGCGCAATCGAACCCGAGCCCGCCGAACCGGATTGGCGCAGGCGCCTTCCCTTCGGCGAGTGGCTCATCGAGAACGTCGATCTGAGCGGCTCGCTCGCGACCGGCGCCGTCGTGAGCTACTTGGACCACAGCGCCCCCCACGGCGATCGCCCCACCGAGGTCGGCGGACCTGGAGAATTCGGCCGCTCGTCCGACTTCGGTGGCCTGACGCGCCTCGACCTCGACGGTTTTCTCCAGCTCGACGTGAAGCTGCCGCGCGAGTGGCAGGTCCGGGCCGAGGCGCTCGGCTGGTACGACTTCGCCTATCGCCTGAAGGGGCGCGGCGATTACGGCGGGGCCGTGCTCGACGTCTACGAGTGGCAGGTCGACTCGGGTGAGTTCTACGCGAGCGGCCCGATCCACGAATCCGTCGATTTGACGATCGGCCGCAAGATCGTGAACTGGGGCCGCTCCGACACCTTTCGCATCGTCGATGTCGTGAATCCCCTCGACAACAAGGAGCCGGGCCTCGTCGACATCGAGGACCTGCGCCGGCCGAAGACGATGGCGAAGCTCGACCTGAACCGGGGGCCGTGGCTCGCCGAGGCGATCCTGCTCGTCGAGACGCGCTTCGACCGCAATCCCCCTCCCGGCAGCGATTTCTATCCCGATCTCTCCCGCTTCGCTGCGGGACCGGGTCTGATCGTGGTCTTTCCCATGGAGGACGAGAGCAACTTCTCGCGCAAGCCGGGCTTCGCGGGCCGCGTCGAGGGCAACTTCAGCGGCTGGGATTTCGGCGTCTTCGGCGCCTACGTGGATGAGACGAGCCGGGTCTTCGACCTCGAGGAAGCGACAGGCGCACGGCTCGAGGGCAATCGATTCGGGATGGTCGGTGCCGCCGGCAACATCACGCACGGCGCGTGGCTCGCCAAATTCGAGCTCGCATGGCTGACCGACGTCCGCATGCTGCGGCCGCGAGCCGTGGGGCCGCTTCCGTACTGGAGCGACGACAAGCAGCGCGTCGACAGCATGGTCGGGATCGAGTGGTACGGACCCGATTCACTGACGGCCGCCCTCGAGATCGTGAATCGACACTGGCTCGATCTGCCGCGCAGTCCCGATTTGCTGGAATACTTTGAGCAGAGCGTCTTCGAGACGGGCCTGCGCATCTCCCGCCCCTTCTTTCGCGAGCGCCTCGACGTGACGCTGCTCGGCGTGGTCTTCGGCGAGCGGGCGCAGGATGGCGGGCTCTTCCGCGCCTCCGGTGAATGGGAGATCTCCGACGCCTGGAAGGTCGAGTCGGGCTGGCTCGTCTTCATCGGCGGACCCGACAAGGCGATTGGCGCCTACGATGACAACGACCGCCTCTACCTCGAGTTCAAATACAGCTTCTGAGCTCCTGCGCGCGAGTTGCCTCTCGCAGAGGAGCACTCCGGCGATGCACGGTCGACCGCGCGCGATCCCTCATGGCTCGCCCCGGCGCGGCCGAAGGAAGCCAGCAGATCGTGTCCCGACATCTTCCGGGTCCGGACGCCCGACCGCGATGGAGTGCCCTCGCCCATGAGCTGCCCGCCTCCCCGAATCTTCACCGCGAGCGCGGCGGCGGAGGTGACCGCGCGCTGGCTCGCCGAGATCGGGCGTGCGGTGCACGGGAAGCCCGAGGTGATCCGCCGATCCGTGTTATGCCTGCTGGCACGCGGGCACCTGCTGCTCGAGGACGTGCCGGGGGTCGGCAAGACGACGCTCGCCCAGGCCCTCGCCCGCACCGTCACCGCGGATTTCCGCCGCATCCAGTTCACGAGCGATCTGCTGCCGGGCGACCTGACCGGGAGCGCCGTGCCCGAGCGCTCGGCCCGCGGCGAAGCGATTTCGTTCCATTTTCAACCGGGGCCGCTATTCGGGAACCTGATCCTCGCCGACGAGATCAACCGCGCTTCGCCGAAGGCCCAGTCGGCCCTGCTCGAAGCGATGAGCGAGCGCACGGTCAGCGTCGACGGCACGAGCCACCCGCTCCCCGACCCGTTCTTCGTCGTAGCGACCCAGAATCCGATCGAGCATCACGGCACCTTCCCGCTGCCGGAGAGCCAGCTCGACCGCTTCCTGATGCGGCTCTCGATGGGTTATCCGGAGCGCGAGGACGAGCTGCGACTGCTGGCCTGCGATCCGAGTGTGCACGTCCTGCCCGAGCTCGATGCGGTGCTCGACCTCGACCAGCTGCGAGGGCTCCAGCAGGCCGTCGATTCGATCAAAGTCGAGGCGAGCCTGCTGGAGTATCTGCTCGAGCTCGTCCAGGCGACCCGGGACCACCCGGCCCTCGTCCTCGGCGCCTCGACCCGCGGCGCCCTCGGCCTGCGGCGCGCGGCCCAGGCCGCGGCGCTGGTCGCCGGTCGCGACTACTGCATTCCCGAGGACATCCGTGATCTCGCCATCGACGTGCTCGCGCATCGCGTGTTGGTCGAGGCACGGACGGGCTCCCCCCCGGAAGTCGAGGTCTCACGGTGGATCGTCTCGGAAATCGTCGATCGGGTGGCGATTCCGCTCTAAAGCGCGGCCGCCGGTTTCCGCGAGCACCCCGGGCACTGCGCGCCACGCGCCCGGGCTGGTGCTTCGTCGCGATCATCTTCGGCGTCGGCTTCGCCGCGTTGAACACGGGCAACAATCTCCTGTATCTCGTGTTCGCCCTCATGCTCGCCTTTCTGGTGCTCTCGGGAATCCTGTCGGAGACCTCGCTGCGTGGCATCTCGGTGGAGCGGATCGTGCCCCGGGAGCTCTTCGCCGGCGGGCCGAATCCGGTGGTGCTGCGGATCCGGAACCGACTGGCGCGGGTTCCCGCTTTCGCGCTCTCCGTCGAAGACCGACTCGCGTCCGGGACGGGCCACACGACGGCGGGGCGCTGCTTCATGCTGCGGATCGGGCCGGGGGCGGTGGTCGACCGCAGCTACACATGGGTGCCCGAATCGCGGGGCGAGCAGGCGTTCTCCTCGCTCCGCGTCTCGACCCGATTTCCCTTTGGGCTCTTCGTAAAATCCCTCGAGGTCGATGCCGTCGAACCCGTGCTCGTCTATCCGGTGCTCCAGGTCTACTCCCACATGCCGCCTGACCAACTCTCGAAGCGCGAGCTGCACGATCGGCCCGGGCGTTCCCGCGGCGGCGACGCCTTGACCGGCCTGCGCGAATTCGTGCGTGGCGACGCCGCCGCGCGGGTGCATTGGCGACGCAGCGTGCGGAGTGGCCGACTCGTCGTCGGCGAACGCGACGGTGAAACTTCCGCCGAGGTCGAAGTCCTGCTCCAGATCACGTCCGAGATGACGCGAGCCCAGCTGGAGAGTCGTGTGTCCAAGGCCGCTTCCGAGGTCGTTCATCACCTCGCCGCCGGACATCGCGTGGGGCTGCGCGCCCGCGCGGCCCGCTTCGCCCCGGGAAGCGGCGCGGCCCATCGCCGCGAGCTGCTGCGCTTCCTCGCCCTCGCCTCGCCCGAGCCGGGCTCACCCCGGTCGAGCGCGATCGGCGAGGTCTCGGCGTGACGCGCCGCGAGTTCCGCGGCCAGGTCGAGAGTCCGCGTCCGCCCGCGGCCTGGCTCATGTCCCTGGTCGCCAGCGCCACGCTCTGGCTGACCGATCAGATCCCGCCCTGGATCATCGCGATCCAGCTCGCAGCCTTCGCCTACTCCTTCGCGACCCGCCGGAGCGCGCCCGCTTTCCGGAGCGATCCCGTCTGGCTCAACATCCTGATGCTGGGCATCACGACGATCACGATTCGCTCGGCCCTCTCGGGCAATCCCGCGACGGTCTCGCTCGCCTGGTTCACGGCCCTGGCCCAGGGCCTCCAGCTGCTCGACGCACGGCCGCGCAAATCCGAGTTCGTGTTGGTCGCCCTCGCCCTGTTCCAGGTCGTGCTGGCCTCGAACCTGACTGACAGCGTCTTCTTCCCGCCGCTGGTGCTCGTGTTTCTCGCCTGCGTGACCTGGACGCTGCTGATCCACACCCTCGCCCTCGAGGCGGCCGAGGCCGGTGATCCAGAGGCCGCCGGGCGCATCATCGCCCCCGATCTGCGCCGCCTCACCTTCGTCGCGACGAGCGCCTGCGTCGTGCTCGCAATGGGTCTCTTCGTGATCCTGCCGCGGCTCAAGACGAGCATGCTGCAGGGCGGTCTGCAATCCGGCCTCGGCATGTCGGGCTTCTCCGACAAGGTCGAGCTCGGAGACGTCGGGCGGATCCGCCTCGACCACTCGGTCGTGCTGCGGGTCGAAGCGCTCGAGGGCGAGCTGCCCGAGCCCGTCGACGCCTACTGGCGGGGGCTCGCCTTCGACGCTTTCGACGGGCGCCACTGGTCGATCTCGGCGGCGGAGCACGCGGGGCCGCGCCAGGTGATCGGTGGAATCGGACGCTTCGGAATCGACCTGCAATCGCCGACCGACGAGCCCGTGAGCGTGCACCGCATCCTGCGCGAGGCGCTCGACGCCGAGGTCCTCTTCAGCGCCGGCGACGTCCAGCGCATCGAAGGCCCGTTCCAACGCCTCGAGCGCGATTCCAACGGCGGTCTCTACGTCCCGGGCCAGGCAGGCGAGCGCCTGCGATACACGGTCTGGGCCGCCAACCCGTCGCGCGACGCGGCCGGACTCGGAGATCAGCGCGCGACGCCTCCGCTCGAGCCCGGTCCCGGCGGCCCGCGACCCGCCCGCCGCTATCTCCAGGTCCCGGCGCTCGATCCAGAGATCCGGATGCGCGCCGACCAGCTGACGGCCGGCGCACACAACGACTTCGAGCGCGCCCTTCGCCTCGAGGCCGCGCTCCGCGAGCACGGCCGCTACACCGACTCGCCCCCGCCGCTCGGCGATCAGACGACCTCGCCGATCGAGGCCTTCGTGCTTGGCGATCTCGCAGGCCACTGCGAATATTTCGCGAGCGCGATGGTCGTGCTGGCACGACTCGAAGGCCTGCCCGCGCGGCTCGTGAACGGCTTCGCCGGCGGCCAGCGCAATGACGTCGGGGGCTTCATCGAGGTCACCCAGGCCGATGCCCACGCCTGGGTCGAGATCCATTTCGAGCGCGCGGGCTGGGTCCGCTTCGATCCGACGCCGCCCGATCTGCGCCTGCGCGCCGACGAGGATCTCACTCTCGCGCAGCAGCTGGCCCAGGTCGCGAGCGCCCTCGAGCTCTGGTGGTTCCAGCACGTCGTCGACTACGACAGCGCCGATCAGATCGGGGCCCTGCGCGCACTCTGGCTGCGGCTCGCGCCGAGGGGCGACGGGCGGGTGCCGGACGAGCCCGCGATCGGACACGAAGGCGAACCGTTCGCTTTCTCGCTTGCGGACCACTTCGATCCGCGTCCGCTCATGGCCGCGATCGTCCTGATGTCCCTCTACGCCGCCTATCGGATCGCTCGCCGGGGACGCGGCGGGCGCGGGCGCATCCCGGAGACCTACCGCCGTGCCCAGCAGATCCTCGCGCGCAAGGGAATCCGGCGCGCAGCCCCCATGTCGGCCCGCGACTTCTCGGCCGCGGTCGCGAATAGCCTCCCCGGCGAAGGCGGCCAGGCCTTCGCCGAGATCACCGAGGCCTATCTCGCGGAGCGCTTCGGACGACGGTCAGCCGTCGATCAGCGAAGCCAGCTCGCCCAGCTAGAGCACGCCGTAGATCGGATGGGTCTGCGGAATCACGCGCACGTCCGCTAGGCGCTGCTCGGCGCGCTCGAGCCACGCGAGGCATTGCACGGAGCTCGGCATCGCCGTCACGCCCCCCCGCGGCGTGGCCGGCTGGATCACGAGCGGAATGTCGCGCGAGAGTTCCGCGATCCGATCCAGCATCGCATCGAGCTCCTCGTCCCGGGTCGAGGGCGTCACGACGACCTTGACGTAAACGCGCTTCGCCCGCATCGCGACGCGCAGGAACTCGGCGTGGGCGTCGTGAAAATCCTGGCCGGGAAGGTGCTTCACCCCAGGCCCGTAAACGACGTCGCTCGCGAGCTTCCAATCCATCGAGACGAGCTCGACGGACTCGACACACTCGGCGAGGGCCGCCGCATGCAGGCCGTGGGTCTCGAGATAGACGCGCCGTCCGCGCGCAGCGAGCGCCCGCGAGAGCGCAGCGACGGCGCGCGGCTGGAGTAGCGGTTCACCGCCGGTCAGGCTGATCCAGGCCGAGGGCCTCGGCGCGAGCCCCTCGACGATCGCCAGGATCTCGTCCACCGTCACCGGATTCTCGCGCTCGACGAAGACCCCGCTCCCGATGCGCTCTTCGATGCGACAGCGCGGCGTCGGCCGCCAGGTCCCGGGCGAGTCGCACCAGCGGCAGCGCAGGTCGCAGCCGCCGAAGCGGACGAACACCGTCGCCCGCCCGACTTCGGGCCCCTCGCCCTGGGCGGAAGCAAAGATCTCGACGAGTGTCGCTTCGACCTGCCCCGCGTCGCTCATTCGACCCTTCCCGTGCAGACCGCGCGCGCCCAGCACGAACCGGGCGCGCGCGACACGCGACCCGTCAGCGC
>JANNQH010000581.1:0-4347 GCA_031400655.1 Deltaproteobacteria bacterium
GCACGACCGGCGCCGGCCATCGCAAAGCTCACGCTCGCGATCGCCGCAGGCTGCGTGGGCCTCTTGATCGGGGAGCTCGGCCTTCGCCTTGCGGATCTTCCGCGGAGCGGTCCCTTCCTGCAGGAGTTCCGCGGCGAACGATTCAAGCTCATGGGCTACGACTCGAATCCGAGCGGCGCCCTTGATCTCGATCTATCGGATCCGTCGCTGCGGGCGAAGCTCGCCGAGCGTCTGTCGAATCCCGCCGAGTTTCTCGCGCACTGGCAGGAGACGCCCCATGCCGTGTCCTTCGATTTCAACGCCCAGGGCTTCCGTGAACGGCCGCTTGCCCCGAAATCCGCCGGCACCCGACGGATCGTAGTCATCGGCGACAGCTTCACCGCCGGCCACGGCCTCCCGAATGCGCTGTCGTACCCGCGGCTTCTCGAAGTCCGTCTCCAGCGCCAGTACGAGCACGAGCTTGATGTCGACCCGCTGAAGGTTTCGATCGAGGTCTTGAACCTCGGGCGTGGAGACATCGACCTGCCCGGCATCCTGCGCTCTGCGAAGCTCGCGCTTCGAACTCTGGACCCCGACGTTCTGGTCTACGGCTATTTCATGAACGATCCGGTGCCGACGCTCTCTCGTGCACAGGAGTCTCCGATCCACGACATGCTCGACGCCGGCTGGGGCGCCCTCGAGCAATCGCCCACGATGACGCGCATCGGGCAGTCCGACCACGGATGGTCGCGGGTCGTCGACTTGTCGAAGCGCTTCCTGGCGGATCGGAAGCTGACGGCGTCGACGATTCGCTGGTACCAACGGCTACACGAGCGCGAGGCCTGGAACCCCACGCTCGAGCGGATCGTGGCAATGTCGAACACCGCGCGCGCGCATGACGCCCGCTTCGTCCTGCTCCTGCTCCCGTTGCCATTCGAGATCGCCGACTCGCCCTTTACCGATGCCCATCGCCAGATGCGGGAGTCGGCTTCGCAGGCAGGGGTCGAGGTCGTCGATGCGCTTCCGGCGCTGGCGCTCCATCCGGATGATGACCTGCGGCTGCATCCTCGGGATCTACACCCGAGTCCGCTCTACACGAGGGTCGTCGCCGACCTGCTGGCTCCGGTCGTGTCGCAAGATGCGGGCACGACTGCCGCTGGGCGCGACAAGTCGCCCAGATAGAGGGCCGCGAGCAGGCCGCGCAGGATCATCGTCGTAATCGGCAGGCTGAAGCCGAAGGCGAGGATGGCTGGGCCGTCGTTACCGCCCGCGGCCGGATCGGAAAACAGGAAGAGCATGGCCGCCTGTTGTGTGCCGAAGCCGGCCGGTGCGATCGGGAGACTGCCCACCGCCTGCAGGAGCGGCGTCGCGACCATGACGTGGGAGAAGGAAGGAGCCAGGCCGAAGGCGCGCATCCCGAAGTAGTAGGCGAGGACGAACACCAGCTGATAGGCCGCCCTGGCGACGCCGAGAATCACCAGATCGGAGACTTCGAGCCTGCGGTGGGCCTGCAGCAGCGAGAGGCCGCGGATCTCGTCGAGCAGGCGAAGGCGCGGCCGATCGCTCCGGATCGCGACGAGCGCGGCGGCTACGCCCGCGGCGAGCACCGCGCTCCCGAGCGCGACTTGTTCGACGGGAGCCGTTCGCGGCAGGAACAGGGCGCCGACGCCCGCGAAGAGCGCGAGCACGAAAATGCCGACCATCTGGTAGAGCAGGAGCGTGCTCGTCGCCGCGAGAATCCCGACGCCATGGGTCGAATGCAGTCGAAGGACGACGGCGGCCTTGGCGACGTGCCAATGAATCAGCGTGAGCAGATAGGTGAGCGCGCGCAGCGAGCGCGCCTCGCGCCAGCTGAGGTGCGCGTTGAAGCGCGAGAAGGCGTAGGCGTAGGCGGCGGATTCCAGCGCGAACCAGACGAGCACGGCGCTGGTCGCTAGCGGGAAGAAGAATGCGAGCCGCGCGCGCCGAAGCGCTGCCCAGCATTCGTCGAGCGGGACGATTTCGAAGGCGTAGACGAGACAGCCGATCGCGATGAGCCACGGGAGGAGCTGTCGAGCGATCCCGGACCAGCGTGCGGCCGGCGCCGGCGTCATGCGTCGAGCTTCAGGACCTTCCGCGCGTTCTCGTAGAGAAACTTCGGCCAGACGTGATCGCGGAAGGGCACCGTCTTCATCTCGGTCATGATGCGCTCGAGCGAAAGGCCCATCGGGAAATAGCCCGCGTACAGGATCTTGTCGGCGCCGCGCGTGTTCGCGTAGTCGATGATCGCCTTGGGATAGTGCTTGGGCGCGAAGGCGCTCGTGCAGTAGTAGAGGCCCGGCCACTTGAGCATCAGCTTGACGGCGAGCGCTTCCCACGGCTCGCAGCCGTGGAAGGTGACGAGGCGAAGCTCGGGGAAGTCGTAACAGATTCGATCCAGGCGCTCGACCCGCTGCGGATCCATCGGCACCCGCGGCCCCGGAATACCCATGTTGAGACCGACCGCGATGTCGAGCTCGACGCATTTCGCGTAGAGCGGATACATCTGCGGCCCATCGACGGGGATTTGGGGGACGTTGCCGGCGGGGAACGTGCTCGCCATCCGGACGTTCAGCTCTCCGTGAGCCTGCTCGATGCGGCGCACGGCACCCATGATGTCGTTCGGGTCGACATGGACGTTGCCGACGAAGCGGTCGGGATGCTTCTTGATCGCCGCATCGGCCTCGCCGCGGCCGACGCCGACCAGCGCCGTCTTGATGCTCCACTTGTCCATCTCTTCGAGGGTCACCTCGACGGGGTCGCGGCCCTCGCCCCAGCCGTGGGGCACGCCCTTGAACATGTACTGGGCGGGGAACTTGAAATCCTTCGACTCCTTGTCGTGGGCCGCCTGGCGAAGATTGCCGTAGGTGGCCTCTAGGTCGAGGATCGGGAAGGAGAGCATCAGGTCGACGATCGGCGCGTTCTTGGGCATCGGCATGGGACCGACGCTATCACACCGAACGTCCGTGTGGATGGTAAGATCGGCCTCGAATCAGCCAATTGGAGCAGCCATGGAAATCGACGGATTCGGCACGTTGGTCCAGACCCAGAACCTGAAATGGATCGAGACGCCGGGCGGCAACTCGATGAAGATCCTGCGTGTGTCCGAGGAGTCGGGCTCGTGGAGCGCGCTCTTCCGGGCCGCGAAGGGCACGACGAATCCGCCGCATGTCCATCTCGGCCCGGCGGACTTCTACGTGCTCTCGGGCGTCATGGAATATCGCGGCGGAGTCTCCCGAGCGGGCGATTGGATCTACGAGCCCAATGGCGCCGAGCACGAAGCCACTCATCATCCCGAGGAGACGGTCTATCTCGCGAACGTCCACGGCGCGATCGCTTTTTATGGGGAGTCCGCCGCAGGCGCTCAAGGGAATGCGCCGTCGAGTCAGCAGCGGCCCATCATCGCGATCTCGGATTGGCGCGCGATGAAGGCCCTGCAAGGTCTGCAGATCGGCTGACACATTCGCGCGGGGGAGACCGGCTGCGTCGCCGGTCGCTCCCCGTTCGAGCCGGTCGGTGTCAGTGCTCGCCCAGCGCCACCTTCGTCATCGCGTCGTCGCAGCGGCCGTCGTATTCGTCGCTCGTCGGGGACGTGATGCGCGAAAGCTGTTGGCCCATGTTGCTGACCGCGAGCCCGACTGCCTGCGTGAGTCGGTCGAGCTGCTCCTCTCGCTGTCCCATCCACCAGCCACCGCCGAGATTTCGTCGTTCGATGAAACGGGCAAGGGGCTCGTTGCTCTGCGAGTCCCGCAGCTCGAGGATCAGCGTGGCGCTTCCGAGGGATCTCCTGAACATGGAGAAGGAGCCCTTCCAGGACGTCGGGTGCGCGAGCTCGAGATCCTTGACGTAGAAGTCGACCGCGAGAACGCAGGGACCCGGATCGGTCGCGACTCCGACCCCGCCATTCTGGCCTCCTTCGATCGCCGCGACGAGCATCGCCATGATGCGATCCTCATCGGCTGCGCCGAGCCTCGTTTGCCCGTCGCGGTAGTGGAAGCCGACGTTGAAGAGGAACAGATCGTCATAGCGACCGATCTCGTGATCCTGCTTCACGAAGAGGCGACCGGGGCCGCGGCTGTCGACCTCGACGAGGTGAGGCCGGTTCTCCCAGACGGGAGGCTGGACCGGCGATGCGCAGGCGAGGGCCAGGGGGAGTGTCGTGAGACAGACGACTCGTAAGGCCGCAGCCCGGCGTCTTTTCGAGCGGCATCCGCTTTGCGGATGGGCCGGGCAGGTCGGGCCGGCCGGCGTTGACCTGCTCGACGGTGCCAGCAATTCCTGCGACGTTTGGGGGGCTACGAAGACCGACTCGTGGAGATACATGAGGTTCCCTCCGGTGGACGATTCGAG
>JANNQH010000582.1:0-9557 GCA_031400655.1 Deltaproteobacteria bacterium
GAGCTCTTTCTCGACGACGCGAGGATCGAAGTCACGCCCTTGCAGCGGCCTCCGCTCGAGCTGACGGGTCCCGAGTCGCTCGGTCTCTTTATCGCCAAAGCGATCGAGCGCTTCGAGTTCTTCCAGTTCGTCTTGCTCAACTCACGTCTGGAGATCCGGCAGGGCGAGGATTCGGCCCGCGGTCGTAACTTCATCTGCGAGTACCGACGGGAGAAGACGTCGGCGAAGTGGACCCAGGTCTTCGGGGTCTATCACGACCGCTACCGACGGATCGAAGGGCGCTGGTGGTTCGAGCACAGGACCTTCAACCCGCTCGCCGCGACGGGGAGTGAAAACCTCGTCTTCGACATTCCGGCCAGCCTCGAGGCGCTCCTCTCGAGCAACGCGTAATGGCGTGACCGATCGCTCGTGGATCGGACTGGAATCTTCCGCTCTCGCTGGAACGTGCGACGTCGAAGTGCCGGATCGAGCGGAAGACCTATCAACCAGGCCTGATGCGGCTCCGATGGCTTCGGTCAGGATGCGTCGAGATTCTCGGAAGACCAGGGATTCGCTTGCGACCTTTCGCGAGTACATGAGCCTCGAGCGGCGTCGTGCAGACGGATTCTCGCCCGACGAGCTGGAACGCTGGACGGATCTTCGCAAGCGACTCGATCGCGACTTCGGGGATCTCGACGCGCCGGGCAGCCTCCAGCGGCGAGCCACACCCCGCGTTCCCACGTCGCTCGACGTGAGCTTCGAGAACCTCGGGCAATTGGGAAGCGTCCTGATGAGCAACATGTCACGGGGGGGGCTCTTCGTTCCGACCGATTCGCCGCCGGCGATCGGGATGGAGCTCAAGCTCCGCATCAAGGTCGCCGCGCCACCCCGGGAGATCGTGCTATGCGGCGAAGTGGCGTCCTGGCACGTCGGCCCCCGATTCGAGGTCGGGAAGCGGGGGATGGGCATCCGGTTCAAGAATCTGAGCCCCGCCGATCAAGCTCTCGTCGACGAGTTGTACGAAAATCAGGTCGAGCGACATCTCCGCGGTGAATGAGCTGGAGCTTCTCGCATGAAACGATGGCACCCCCTTTCGATCTTTGCGCATCCCGCGGATCGGGGGAGCAATGTGGCCTACCTGTTGGGCGCCATCGTTCCCCTGGTCGCACTGGGCGTCGTGATCGAGAGATATGCGCTGGCGCCGTATCTGCCCGGCGGCGAGCAGGCGCTCAGCCTCGGAAGAGTCGGAACCCTCGCTCTATTCGCCAGCATCTCGCTGCTCTCGTTGGCCTGCTTCCTCGTGTTGCGCCGCCTCGTGCGGCGAACGATCGAAGAGAACCGGAACCTCGCGCTCTACGACAGCCTGACGGGCCTGCCGAATCGGCAGCGGTATCACGAGCGCCTGGAGAAGGCGATCAAGCGGGTCCACTGGACGGGTGAGCTGGTCGCCATCTGTTTCATCGATCTCGACGGATTCAAGCGGGTCAACGACTCCCTCGGCCACCGGGCAGGCGACGAGCTGCTGATGCAGGTCGCGCGGCGGATCCTGGGTGTCGTGCGATCGAGCGATTGGGTGGGCAAGCCGTCCGCCGAGGAGGGCGAGGGGGAAGTCTCGGTCTCTCGCATTGGCGGCGACGAGTTCACGGTCCTCCTGAACGGGATCGGCGTCGACCAGGACGCGGGTCGGGTCGCTCGCCGGCTCCTCCATGTCCTGCGCCAGCCCTTCACGCTCGACCGTCACGAAGTCCGGGTGACGGCGAGCATCGGCATCGCCATCTGTCCACTCGATGGAGCCGACGTGGAGACCCTGCTCCGGAACGCCGATACCGCGATGTACAGCGCGAAGAACAACGGCCGAAATGGCTACCAGTTCTACTCGAGTGCCATGAACGAACAGGCCGAGCGCAAGTTCGACATCGAGCGGAGACTCCGGCGCGCGATCGCCGCCGGGGAATTCTCGCTCTGCTTTCAGCCCATCCGCGAGACGGCGACCGGAGAGATCCGGGCCGCCGAGGTCCTGATCCGCTGGCAGGATCCGGACGAGGGACCGATCGCCCCAAGCGAGTTCATTCCGATTGCAGAGGACACGGGCTTGATGGTGCCGATCGGCTCCTGGGTCCTGCGGGCAGCCTGCGAGCAGGCTCGCCTCTGGCAACGAGGCGGGTTCCGTCGGATCCGGATCACGGTGAACGTCTCCGGACAGCAGCTTCAGCAGCCGGATTTTGTCGAAACGGTCCGAAGCGCGCTCCGCGATTCGGGGCTCGATCCGCTAAACCTCGAGCTCGAGATCACCGAGAGCACAATCCTGCAGGAGAGCGAGGCGACGGATCGAGCCTGTCGGGAGCTCCACGAGCTCGGGGTCCAGATCGCGCTCGACGACTTCGGAACCGGCTATTCATCCCTCGCGTCGCTCCGGCGAATCCACATCGATCGTGTGAAGATCGACCGATCCTTTGTCGTCCGGATTTCGGACGGGCCCGATGACAGGGCCGTGACCGCAGCCATCATCGCGATGGCTCACCACCTCTCCCTCGCCGTTGTTGGAGAAGGCGTCGAGACCCTGGAGCAGGCGCAAGCGCTCTCGGCGCTCGGATGCGACGAGCTCCAGGGCTACCTCTTCAGTCCCCCGCTGTCCGCAGCCGAGCTCGAACGCTTCCTGACCCGCGCAAAGGAGGACGGGACACAGGTCTCGTAATCGAGATCTCCGGAGGCCCGGTGATCGATCCCGTGGCGATCCGGTCCCAGGACTACCCCCCCTCGAGGCCTTCGATGTGAACGGCCTACCGCTCGCAAACGATGTTCATTCAACCTGGCGCGCCGGTCAGTGTTCCATGGACGGATGCTGCGGAACCGTGCGACGATCGCTTCAGGGTCGGCTGCGATGGGCCGAAAGCGACCCCGACATTCCGGTCGCGCCGCCCCATCTGGTTTGGCGTCACGAGAGGTGAGGATGAGCATCCTTCGATTCGACCGCTTCGACCATCGACTTGTGACCCGGGATCGGGGTCTGCGCCGCTCGCGCCCCGCGAGCCTTGGGTCGCTGGTCCTGGCTGCGAGCCTGATGCTGATCGCACCGGCTGCGCTGGCCGCGGGATGGGAATGGGAAGAGAAAGCGAATGAGCAAGTAGAACCTGTCGACGACGATCCGTTCGACCGGCCCGGCTTCTACGCAGGGATCTCGGGCGTCTACACCTACAACTTCTTCGACAAAGGGATCGAAGACTTCCTCGAGGACGAGCTCGGTGAGCAGGGCAGCGTCGACATCGAGGATTCGGCGGGGCTCAATGCGCGCATCGGCTACCGCGCCGCCTCGTGGTTCGCGGCCGAGATCCAATACGAATGGATCGCGACCTACGATGTCGAAGTCTCCGGCGACGTGGGCCCCGGTGGCAGCACCATCAGCGGAAAGCTCTACGACATCGACGGTCATACGTTGACGTTCAACACCAAATGGATCGTCCCCTTCTGGCGCATCCAACCCTACCTGCTCGTCGGTGCGGGCTACTCGTTCTACGATGTGGGACGTGGCCCCCTGGCGGCCCCGCTCGAGGCGGCGGATGACGACATCGAGATCGAGGGGGGAAAGCAGGGGGCTTTCGCGGGGCGCGCCGGCCTCGGTCTCGACCTCTATCTGACGAACCAGATCGTCCTCACGACGGAGGCGACGGCGATGGTCACGACAGAAGACTTCGAGACGCCCAGTGAGGGGGCCATCGACGACCTCTACTATCTCTCGTTCGGCGCAGGACTTCAGTACCGCTTCTGATCCGCGGGGAGCTCGACGGCCCGATGCAGCGCCCGCCCCAATACGTCTCCCACGACGACGCCCTGCAGTGGGTGCAGTCGGGCCACCGCGTGTTCGTTCACGGCAGCGCCGTGACGCCCACCGAAATGATGCGGGCCCTCGCCGGCCAGCAGGATCGTCTCCGCGACGTCGAGCTCGTCTTCATCTCCGTCTACGGCCCGATGTTCGTCGACCAACCGGGGATGGAAGAGCATTTCCACCTGAATACGATGTTCGTGAGCGCGTCCATCCGCGAGGCGGTCGACGCGGGGCGGGCGGACTTCATTCCGGTCTTCCTCTCGGAGATTCCGGAGCTCTTCAAGCGCCGGGTGCTGCAGCTCGACGGGGCGATCGTGCAGGTCTCGCCGCCGGACCGCAGCGGCTACTGCTCGCTCGGGCCTTCGGTCGACGTGGCGCGTTCTGCCGTCGATCACGCTCGTTATGTCCTGGCGCAGGTGAATCCTCGTGTGCCCCGAACGCACGGGGACGGCATGCTGCATGTGAGTCGATTCGCGGCCATGACCTGGCACGAGGAGCCGCTCCACGAGGCGAGCTTCGGCGACGAGGTCGGCGAGGCCGAGCAGAAGATCGGCGCGATCGTGGCCGGCATGATCGAAGACCGCAGCACACTCCAGATGGGCATCGGCGCGATTCCGGACGCCGTGTTGCGCCAGCTCTCCGGTCACGCGGATCTCGGGGTGCACACCGAGATGTTCTCCGACGGCATCATCGATCTCTGCGAGCAGGGCGTCATCACGAACCGCTACAAGGCGGTCCATCGCAACAAGACGGTCACGGGCTTCGCGCTCGGATCCCGCCGGCTCTACGACTACGTGGACGATAATCCGGCCTTCGCGTTCCTCGACATCGACTACGTGAACGAGCCGGCCATCATCAGCCGCAATCCCCGCGTCGTCGCGATCAACGGTGCAATCGAGGTCGATCTGACGGGTCAGGTCTGCGCCGACAGCATCGGCACGCGTCAGTACAGCGGCATCGGCGGGCAGCTGGATTTCATGCGGGGCGCGGCGCTGTCCGAGGGCGGCAAGCCGATCGTCGTGCTGAGGAGTCGGACGAAGCGGGATGTGCCCCGGATCGTCGCTTCCCTGCGTCCGGGTGCAGGCGTCGTGACCACGCGCGGGCACGTGCACTTCGTCGTGACGGAGTACGGCTGCGCCGAGATGTTCGGCCGAAATCTGCGCCAGCGGGCGCGCAGCCTGATCGAGATCGCCCATCCGGACGACCGCGATGCCCTGCACCGGGCCTGCTTCGAGCGATTCAAGGTCTTCGCCTGAATGCTTGGGCCGCTAGGCCAGACGCGTCGTCCCGATCACATTTTCTGCATAGAAGTCGATCGCCCGCCGCAGGTCGCGGAGCGTGCGTCCCCCGATCGGGGCCAGCACCCAGGTCACCCCGATGGCCGCAAGGGCGTCGACGTGCTCGCGATAGGCCGCGAGATCGAATTTCGGCGTGCCGACGGTGCCGCCCACCATGACCGGGAAGAAGATCTCGATGGGGGCCGCACGCCCGACCTTCCTGGCGTGGTCTTTCATGTAGGCGATCGATGTTTGGAGATCGTCGATGCCATCGATGTGGGCCGTGCGCCTGCGACCGCCAAGCGAGCGCGGATTCGGCATGGGCATCCAACCCTGGCAGCCCTCGGCGACGCGGCGGCGCGTGAGCTGCGAGTTGCCGCCGATCCAGATCGGAATCTCGGCCTGGGCGGGGGCGGGATTGGCCGTATTGCCGACGGCGTTGAAGTGGCGCCCCTGGTAGACGACGGATCCGCCCTTCCAGGTCTTGCGCAGGACATCCAGGGACTCATCGAAGAGTGCGTTGCGCTCTTCGAAGTCGACGCCCATCGCGTCGAACTCCTCCTTCAGATATCCCGTGCCACAGCCCAGGATCAGGCGGCCGCCGGACAGGCGATCGAGGCTCGCCGCCGACTTCGCGAGCAGGAACGGGTTCCGATACGGAACGACAGTGAGATTCGTCAGCACCTTCAGACGCTGCGTCGCCGCGGCGGCGAAAGAGAGCGAGACGAACGGATCGAGGGCGTCGTGGCCGCCGGCGGCGAGCCACTCGTCGCTGGGAATTGGATGCTCGGTCACCGCCACGGCCGCGAAGCCCGCTGCCTCGGCCGCCTGCGCGACCTCGGCGACGGCCTGCTGGGTCAGGAACTCCGGGACCAGGGGATGGATCATGAAGGGAAGGCCGAGGACGTGCTGCATACGATTGAATTCCTGCGCGAGTAAAGAGGGTATGGGCCGCCTCACGCTATCGCGGCCGACACGCGTGCACCCGATCAGGGATAGACGACCTCGCCGTCCTCCGGCACGACGATCTCGCCCTCGTAGTCGTTCGCCACGAGCGAGCGGACCTGCAGCTCGAAGAAGGGCGGGGGGCGCAGGCGGACCAGGACGAGGCGCAGCGCTTGCGCTTCTCGCGCGAGGTCGCCGACGTCGAGGATCGAGGTGTGGAGCTTCGCTTCGAGGGCGAGGCGCTCGGGGTGGGGGACCTCGGCGCCCGTGCCCGCGAGCTCTTCCGGCGTCGGGAGGTAGGCGGCCTCGTGGACGAGGGCGTCGGCGTTGGCGGCGAAGCTCGCGAGCTCTTCCCGGCCCCAGCCGCTGCCGGAGACGACGACGCGGTGCTCACCCTTGCTGAATCGCCAGGCGAGGGTCGGGAGCGGCCCGCCCGGCAGCGCCCGGGCCTCGATCCGCAGCGGTCCGATCTCCTCGGTATGGCCGTCGCCGACCTCCTGGACTTCGATGCGAGCGCCTTCCGCCGGCAGCGCCAGCCCGGCGCCTAACGCGTCGCGGCCCGTGGCGTGGGCGGCTTCGAGGGACTCGACGAGGGCGCGGGTCCCTGTCGGTCCGACGACGCGCAGCGGGGCTGTGCGGGGAGCGAGCCAGCCCGTGAAGAGGAGATCGTCGAGGCCCAGCGTATTCAGGGGCAGCAGGTTCGTCAGCACGACGAGGCCCGGCTGATCGACGGGGATCTTCGCGTTTCGCAGCGCCTCGGCGAGGCCGCGTCCGGCATCGACGAGCACGACGGTCTCGCCAGCGACGATCGCGGTCGAGGGACCCAGACGTTCGGGGTTCTCGTACTCGTTGCCCGTGCCGACGGCGACGACCTCGAGCTCGACCGCAGTCCGCTTGTCGAGGGGCGCCACGATCTCGGCCATCTCGGCCGCGCGCCAGAGCACGCCCGCGGCGACCCAGGCCAGGATCAGGATCCCGAGGACCAGCCCGAGGAATATCAGCTTACCGTCCATCGATCCGCGTTCTCCCGTTCTTTATGGGCTGAGGGCTCTTCAGGGGCTGAGGGCTCACTCGAAGACGACCGTCTTTTTCTCGTTGACGAGCACACGCCCCTCGAGATGCCAGGCGACCGCCCGCGACAGCACGGTCCGCTCGACGTCGCGGCCTTTGCGGATCAGGTCCTCGGGCGTATCGCGGTGGGACACGCGCACCACGTCCTGCTCGATGATCGGCCCCTCGTCGAGATCCGGCGTCGCATAATGCGCCGTCGCCCCGATCCGTTTGACGCCGCGCCCGTAGGCCTGGTGGTAGGGCTTCCCGCCCTGGAAGGCCGGCAGGAACGAGTGGTGGATGTTGATGATCCGCATCGGGAAGGCCTCGAGCGCCTTCGGCGACAGAACCTGCATGTAGCGCGCGAGCACGACGAGGTCGATCGCCTCCGCGCGCAGCAGCTCGAGCTCGCGGGCTTCCTGGGTCGCCTTCGTCTCGGGCGTGATCGGGAAGACGTGGTAGGCGATGCCAAAGTGCTTGGCGATCGGCTCGAGGTCTGGATGATTGCTCACGATCAGCGGGATCACGCAGCGCAGCTCGCCCGAGCGGTGGCGCAGGAGCAGGTCGTAGAGGCAGTGGTCGGTCTTCGACACGAAGATCGCCATCCGCTGGACGTCGCGGTCGAAGCGCAGCGACCAGGTCATGTCCTGGCGCGCGGCGACTTCCCCGATCGCCTCGCGGAGTGCCGGCTCGTCGAACGGCTTCCCGCTGCCAACGGTGGATCGCTCGAAGCGGATGCGCTGGAAGAACTTGTCGGCGATCGGGTCGCTGTGCTGGGCGGCGTCGACGATGTTCAAGCCGAGGGAATAGAGGGCCTGCGACAGGGCGGCGACGAGTCCGGGGCGATCGTTGCAGGTGACGCACAGGGTCGCCTGGGTGGATTCGGGGCTGGATCTTTTCACCGGGTCTCTCTCCGGCGCGCAGCGTAGCGGAGCGGCCCCCCGATCTGATCGCCTCGGCATGGGGTCGATTGGGCTTGCGGGAGCGCTATGGCCCGAGCCCGCGGCGTCCGATACGTTCGGCGATAGGGAGAATCACTCATCTCCCGAGTTCTTCGCTGTCCATCCATGGGGGATGGAATGCGAGAGCGTCCCGGAGGGGCGGCGACGGCGGCCACCTGAGCCCGGGAACCTGGCAGCCGCTTTGGGGCGGTTGCTCATCCATACCATGCCGACTTTGGGAGGTACGAATGGACCAACGTAGCACTACGACGAGTGAGGTGGTGGCGTCCTAGCAACGCTTAACCGTTTCGTCGAATACGCTAGGTGCTGCGTGGGACGCAGGTTCCCAACGCCGCCGTCCCTGGGAACGCGGATGTCGTAGCCGCCATGTGGACATGGTCTTCGGACACATGCCCTGTTCCCAGGGCCTTTTTGTTTCTAACGCTCTCTGTTTCTAACGCTTTCTGTTTCTAACGGATAGCGAGCGGATTGATCGGCGAGCCGACCGCCCCCGTGATCGGAAGCGGCGGGGCCGCGAAGAGGAAGGCATAACGCCGGTCCTCGGCACAGGCGCGGGCGAGATCGTCGAGGGCGAACATCTCGCCGAAGAGAACCCCGGTGTTGCGCAGCGAGATCATGTGGAGCGGTGCGACGCAGTCCTCCGTCTCGAACGGTGCGACCTCGACCGCTGCGGTATCCGTGCAGATCGCCGCTACCTCGCGCTCGTAGAGCCAGCCCGCGCAGTGGATCGAGAGTCCGGGCGCGGGGCCGCCGCAGTAGCCCTTCCAGGATTTCTCGCGCAGACAGCGCGTCAGCATGCCGGTTCGCACCAGCACGATGTCCCCCGAAGCGATCGCGACACCCTCCGCCTCGGCGCAGGCGTCAAGGTCGTCGGGCTTGATCGCATGGCCGTCTGCGAGCCATTCGACGCCGAGCTGGCGCGGCAGATCGAGCAGCACCCCGCGCCCGACCACGCCGTGGCGCGCCGCTTCGATCCCGTTCTTTGCTGCCCCCGTGCTCGTCACGAGCCGGATGTCGCGGTCGTTGTACATCTTGCCGTCGTAGAAGACGTGGGCGAGCGAGTCCCATTGCGTCCCGCACTGGAGCGGCATCGTCACGGCGTCGTCCGCATATCGGAAGCCACCCGCAAACTGATCCTGGGCGCCGGCGAGCGCGTCGCCGCCGTGAGCCAGCATGTAGTGGATCGGGTTGTGACGCCCGCCGACTCCGGTTTGCGGGCCGTTCTGGTCGAAAGGCAGGGCGCAGGAGATGACCTGGCCGCGCCGCGGGAGCGCCGTCGCGGCGAGGATGCAGGCGGGTGTGATGAAGTTGAGCGCGCCCTTCTCGTCGTCGGGTCCCCAACGGCCCCAGTTCGAATAACGCCGGCCCCACTCGCGTACCGTGTCCTGGGTGATGCGGGCGCTCATTTCGGACCGCTCTTCGGGCCGCTGCCCGCGCCGCGGCGAAGTGCGGCCTCGACCTTCGCCACGTCGTCGGGCACGTCGACCGGCACGCTCGTCCAGCCCTCGACCTCTGCGACTC
>JANNQH010000583.1:0-11798 GCA_031400655.1 Deltaproteobacteria bacterium
GTCGCGAATCCGAACTCGTCTGCGCCGAGCAGCGCGCCGATCACGACGTCGCGCCCGGTCTTGAAGCCCCCGTCGACCTGCAGGCGGATGCGACCACGCAGATCGTTCTGGACGAGCGTCTGCTGGGTCTCCGCGAGACCAATCTCCCAGGGACATCCAGCGTTCTTGATCGACGTGAGCGCGGAGGCGCCCGTTCCGCCATCGTGGCCGGAGATCAGGATGAGATCGGCTTTGCCCTTCGAAACACCCGCCGCGATCGTGCCGACGCCGGTCTCCGACACGAGCTTGACGCTCACGTTGGCGAAGCGGTTGGCGTTCTTCAAGTCGTGGATCAGCTGGGAAAGATCCTCGATCGAATAGATGTCGTGGTGCGGCGGCGGTGAGGTGAGTCCGACACCAGGCGTCGCATAACGGGTCGCCGCGATCGTCCGATCGACCTTGTAGCCCGGAAGCTCGCCGCCCTCACCGGGCTTGGCTCCCTGGGCGATCTTGATCTGGAGCTCGTCGGCGTTGACCAGGTACGCGCTCGTCACCCCAAAGCGACCCGAGGCGACCTGCTTGATGGCGCTGCGCCGCGAGTCACCGTTGGGATCGCGGGTCCAGCGCTTGGGATCCTCGCCGCCCTCCCCCGTATTGCTGCGTCCGCCGATGCGATTCATCGCGATCGCCAGCGTCTCGTGGGCCTCCGCCGAGATCGATCCGTAGGACATCGCCCCGGTGCAGAAGCGGCGGACGATCATCTCCGCCGGCTCGACCTCCTCGAGCGGCACGGACTCCCGCTCGAACTTGAACTCGAAGAGCCCCCGCAGCGTTCGCATGCGGACCGCGTCGTCGTCGGCCGCCTTCGCATATTCCTCGAAGCTCTTGAAGCTCTGCTGGCGAACCGCATGCTGGAGCTTCGACACGGATTCCGGATTGAACGTGTGCTGCTCGCCGCGCAGCCGCCACTGATACAACCCGCCCGGGTCGAGCTCCGGATACTCAAAGGAGGTTTCCGGGAAGCCTCGCTCGTGACGCATCGCCACTTCCTTCGCGATCACGTCGAGGCCGATACCAGACACTCGAGAATGCGTGCCCACGAAGGCGAGATCGACCACTTCCCGATGGAGGCCGATGGCCTCGAAGATCTGCGCGCCGCGGTAGCTCTGCAGCGTCGAGATTCCCATCTTCGCGAAGATCTTGAGCAAGCCCTGATCGACCGCCTTCAAGTAGTTCGCGATGGCCTTGTCTTGCGCGAGGCCGGCGGGCACGAAGGCCGCGTCGTCCACCAGATCCTGCACCGTCTCGAAGGCGAGGTAGGGATTGATCGCTCCCGCACCGTATCCGATCAGGAGCGCGAAATGCGCCACTTCCCGCGCCTCACCCGTCTCGACGACGAGGCCACAGCGCGTGCGCGAGTTTTCACGGATCAGGTGGTGGTGGACCGCACCCGTCGCGAGCAGCGAGGGCATTGGCGCAAGCTCGGGACTGACACCCCGATCCGACAGGATCAGGATGTTCGCGCCCGCCGCGATCGCCTGGGAAGCCTGACGGCACAGCTCCGCGATCGCCGATCGCAGCCCCGCGCCCCCTTCCTTCACCTTGAACAGCGTAGAGAGCGTCTGCGCCTTGAAACCCGGCCGGTCGATCTGGCGGATCGCCTCGAGCTCCTCGTCGCGCAAAATCGGGCGATGGAGTCGCAAGAGCCGCGCGTGCTCGGGCGTCTCGTCGAGCAGGTTCTTCTCCGCGCCGAGCGTCGAATCGAGAGTCATCACGGGCCGCTCGCGGATCGAGTCGATCGCCGGGTTCGTGACCTGCGCGAAGTTTTGCTTGAAGTACTGGAATAACAAGCGAGGCTTGTCCGAAAGACACGCGAGCCCGCTGTCGTCGCCCATCGAGCCGAGGGCCTCCTTGCCCCCTGCCGCCATGGGCGCGATCAGGAAACGAAGGTCTTCGATCGTGTAACCGAAGGATTGCTGGAGCGACAACCGCAGCTCGGGATTCGGGTGGTGGGTCACGTCGACCTGCGGCAGGTCGTCGAGCGTCACGCGATTCGTCTCGACCCAGGTGCGATACGGCTGACGCGAGATGTATCGGTCCTTGAGCTCGGTATCCCCGATGATGCGTCCCTGCTCGAGGTCGGCGTAGAAGATGCGCCCGGGCTCGAGGCGCCCCTTTACGACGACGTCCGCCGGATCGATCTTGAGTGTCCCGACCTCGGACCCCATCACGAGGAGCCCATCCTTGGTCAGGATGTAGCGCGACGGTCGCAGACCATTGCGGTCGAGCACGGCACCCACACCGTCGCCGTTCGAGAAGCACATCGACGCAGGGCCGTCCCAAGGCTCCATCATGTACGAGTGGTACTCGTAAAAGGCGCGCCGATCCGCGTCCATCAGCTCGTCGTTCTCCCACGCCTCGGGGATCATGAGAAGCATCGAATGCGCGAGATCGCGTCCAGCGAGGTGCAGGAACTCGAGGGCGTTGTCGAAGCGCGCCGAGTCGCTCGTTCCTTCGCGCATCACGGGAAAGACCTTCTTGAGATCGTCGCCGAAGAGCGGCGATCGAAGCGTGCCCTGGCGCGCGTTCATCCAGTTCTGATTGCCGCGAATCGTATTGATTTCGCCGTTGTGCGCGAGGTAGCGAAAAGGCTGAGCGAGGTCCCAGGTCGGAAACGTGTTGGTGCTGTACCGCTGATGGACGACGGCGAGACGCGTCTCCATGTCCCGGTCCTGGAGGTCCGGAAAGAACTCCGGCGTCTGGTGAGCCAGGAACATCCCTTTGTAGAGAAAAGTCTTCGACGATAGGCTCGCCGCGTGGAAGGCGGTGCCGAGCTGGTCCACCCGATTCTCGATCTGGCGGCGGATCACGTAGAGCTTGCGCTCGAAGGCGGGCTGGTCGAGCCCGGGCGCCGCGGCGACGAAAATCTGCCGGATGAACGGCATGCCGGAGCGCGCGATCCGGCCGATCGCCTCGGGGTTCGTGGGCACCTCGCGCCAGCCGATCAGTCGCTGACCCTCGGCTGCGATCGCGGCCTCGACCACCTCGACCTGCTTCTGCCGCTCCGCCGCGTCGGTCGCCATGAAGAGAATCGCAGACGCGTAGGACCCGCGGGCCGGCAATCCGAACCCGGCCGCATCGGCCACCTTGCGCAGGAACTTGTCGGGCGTCTGGATCAGGATGCCGGCGCCGTCGCCCGTCGCTTCGTCCGCCCCGGCCCCGCCGCGGTGCGTGAGCCGGCATAACACGGCCGTCGCCTTCTCGATGATGTCGTGACTCGCCGGTCGCTTCAGGTCGGCCACGAATCCGATGCCGCAGGCGTCGTGTTCGAGGTCGGGATCGTAGAGTCCCTGCTTGGGCGGCAGTCCGTATCGCAGCATGCGCGTATCCGGCTTTCCTGGCGTGCACGACGCGCTTCGAGAGTGCTCACGCGGGTGAGATCTCGAACTGTCGTCGGCGAAGGGCTGCCGCGATGTCGCGATTCGTAGCGTGCCTCGACGGAGTGCCTCGAGCGAGGCACGCACGCACGGGCCCCGCTGGCCACGAACGCCTGCGCGGGGGGGGTGCGAGGACGGTCAATCCGTCTCTGTCGAAGCGACACGGCCGGACTCCCTCGGCGGTGACCGGGCTTTCGTCCGGGTCCTGCCCCCCTGTTCTCTTCCGATCAGGAGGACGCGAGATCCCGGCGCAAGCCCAGGCAGTCTGTCGAGAATCGTCCTACGAACCGCTAAGTCGCCGCAGGTTCAACGTTTTTTCGAACTTGCGACCCTAAACCACAGATTTGCGGGTGTCAACCAGCCAGGCTGCAGCATGCGGTGGCAACCCGCTGTTCCGGAAGCGCTCTAACGGCTGTCGAGCAGGCTTCGGAGCTGGTCCGGAAAGTTCGTGATGATGCCGTCGACACCGCAATCGACCAGTCGAGCCATCTCCGCCCGCTCATTGGCGGTATAGGGATAGACGCGCAGCCCGGCCGCGTGCGCCGCGTCGACGTACGGACGGTCGACCAGTGAGATGTGGGGATTGATGGCCTCGGCGCCCACCCGCGCCGCCCGTTCGAGCACCTGCCGGGGCTTTCGGGCCGAGACCAACACCGCGAGGCGCGCCCGGGAATTCGCGGCTCGCAAGCGCTGGAGCACCGGATCGTCGAAGCAGGAGAAGAGCATGCGCGGGAGCAGTCCCCGCTCCTCGACCGCCGCCAGCACTCGCGCTTCGATCCCCTCGTACGGCGCGGACTCGCCCAGCTTCAGCTCGAGATTGAACTCCATCCGACTTCCGAAGCGATAGAGCAGGTCGAGCAGCGTCGGGATCCGCTCGACTGGGCCCGCGCCGCGCGCGGCATCGAGGCCGGATAGCTCGGCGGCGGTGTGGTCCCGGATTTCGCCCCGGGCGCCGAGACGCGCGAGGGAGGCATCGTGGTGGATCACGACGACGCCATCTCGCGTCAGATGCAGATCGGTCTCGATCATGTCGGCGTGGAGCTCGATCGCGCGTTCGAAGGCGGTGAGCGTGTTCTCGGGGCGCTCGCCCGAAGCGCCACGGTGGGCGATCACGAGGGGACGGTTCACGATTCCACCTCCGCCCAGGCGCGAGATCGTTCGACGGCACGCTGCCACGTCGCATAGCGCGCCTCGCGCTCGTCCGAGCGCATGCGCGGCTCGAAATAACGCGGCTTGCCCAGCTGGCGATCGATCTCGGAGCGATCGTGCACGATCCCGATACCGAACCCCGCCATCGCAGCCGCCCCCAGCGCAGTCGCCTCGAGCACCGCGGGCCGCTCGACGGGGATGCCCAGGATGTCCGCCTGGAACTGCATCAGGAAATCGTTCTCACAGGCCCCACCGTCGACTCGCAGCAGCGCCGGCGAGATCCCCGAATCCCGCGCCATCGCTTCCATCACGTCGCGGGTCTGGAAGCCGATCGACTCGAGGGTCGCGCGGGTGATGTGCGCCCGCGTCGTCCCGCGTGTGATGCCGACGATCGTGCCCCGCGCCTGCTCGTCCCAGTACGGTGCCCCGAGTCCGACGAAGGCGGGCACGACGTACACACCGCCGCTGTCGGGCACACTCGTCGCCAGCGCCTCCGTATCCCGCGCGTGCGCCACGAAGCCGAGCCCGTCTCGCAGCCACTGCACCGCCGACCCGGCCACGAAGATCGACCCCTCGAGCGCGTACTCGAGCTGCCCGGCTCGACGCCACGCAACGGTCGTGACGAGCCCCGCCTGGGAACGCGGCGCCTGCGCCCCGGTATTCATCAACAGGAAGCAGCCCGTGCCGTAGGTGTTCTTCGCCTGGCCCGGCGCGAGGCAGCCCTGGCCGAAGAGGGCCGACTGCTGATCACCCGCGACGCCCGCGATCGGGATCGCATGGCCGAGCCACTGAGGATCGGTCTCGCCGAACACCCCGATCGAATCCCGCACCTCGGGCAGCATCGCGCGCGGGATCCGAAGCGCACGCAGCAGCGTGTCGTCCCAGTCGCCGGTGTGGATGTTGAAGAGCAGCGTCCGCGATGCGTTCGACGCTTCGGTCGCGAAGACGCGGCCGCCTGTCAGGCGGTAGATCAACCAGGTGTCGATCGTCCCGAAGCAGAGCTCGCCGGCCTCGGCCCGAGCCTGGGCTCCCTCGACCGCATCGAGGATGAAGCGGATCTTCGTGCCGGAGAAGTACGCGTCGATCAGGAGGCCCGTGCGCGCTCGCACTTCTTCTTCGAGTCCGGCGCCGCGCAGCGCGTCGCAGATCCGGCTCGACTGGCGCGATTGCCAGACGATCGCGGGGTGGATCGGCAGCGCCGTCTTACGGTCCCAGACGACGGTCGTCTCGCGCTGGTTCGTGATGCCGATCGCGGCGACGTCGCGGCCGCCGACGCCTGCCCCGGCGAGGGCGCCGCGGGCGGCGCGGAGTTCTGTGTCCCAGATCTCCTGGGGATCGTGCTCGACCCAGCCGGGCTTCCGAAACGATTGCCGGAACTCGAGCTGCTCGAGCCCGCGGATCGAGAAGTTCCGATCGAACAGCAGTGCCCGCGAGGAGGTCGTCCCCTGGTCGAGCGCAAGGATGAAATCCGCCATGCCCCTCCCCCGCCGGATCGACCCAGCCCGAGTCAGCGTCCCCGCTCCTCATGGGCTGAGGGCTCAGTCGCCGTCGCCGAAGAGCGCGTCGGCGAACTCGCGTGCCTCGAACGCCCGCAGATCGTCGACCGACTCCCCGACGCCGACGAATTTCACCGGAATCCCGAATTGGTCCGCCAGCCCCACGATGACGCCGCCCTTGGCCGTGCCGTCGAGCTTCGTGAGGACGAGTCCGGTCACCTTCGCGACCTCCGTGAAGAGGCGGGCCTGGGAGATCGCATTCTGGCCGGTATTGGCATCGAGTACGAGCAGGATCTCATGGGGTGCTCCAGGCACGTCGCGGCCGATCACGCGCACGATCTTCCCGAGCTCTTCCATCAGCGGCTTCTTCGTCTGGAGCCGGCCGGCGGTGTCGATGATCGCCACATCCACGCCGCGCCCAACGGCTGCCTTCACGGTGTCGAAGGCAACGGAGGCGGGATCGCCGCCCGCTTCGCCCGCGATCACCTCGCAACCGACGCGCTGACCCCAGACCTGGAGCTGCTCGGTCGCCGCCGCGCGGAACGTATCGCCCGCGCCGAGCAGGACCGAATGCCCGCGCGCGCAATATTTGGCCGCGAGCTTCCCGATCGTCGTCGTCTTGCCCGCGCCGTTCACGCCGAGCACGAGGATCACGTGGGGCTTGCTCGCGAGCGCAAGCGGATCGCCTGCCCGCTCCGCACCCTCGAGCTTCTCCGCGATCGCCCGCTTGAGCAGTGCTCGCACGTCGACGCCGTCCGCCCGCCCCTCGCGGCGCACGCGATCGAGCAGCGACGCTGCCGTCGCAACTCCGAGATCGGCGGTCATCAGGATCTCTTCGAGCTCGTCGAGGAGCGCCGGGTCGAGCGGCCGGCCACTCCCGAGCAGGCCCGAGAGTCGCCCTGAGAGCGCCTCGCTCGTGCGGCGGAGACGGTCGAGCAGACGGACCCGTGGCGCTGGCGCCGGGGTCGGGAGCGGGACCGTCGGCGCCTGCACGGCCGGTGCGCGGGGATCCGGCAGGTCGGAAGCGATCGGCGCAGCAGCCGGCGCAACCGGCTCGACCCCGGGCGCCGAAGCGTGCTCGAGCTGCTGCGGCTCCAGCGGGGGACCGGTCTGCGGCTTCGCGATCGCTCCGGTGCCCGCACGGCGCTGACGGCGAAGCCGCAGGCCGACCGCGAGCGCGCCCGCCCCTGCGAGGGCCAGCCACGCCAGCGGTCCGTCTCCGAAGAACCCGAGGATCTCGATCAGGATCGCATCCATGCGGCGCGGAGCTTACCAGCCGGGCGTCGGAGTTCGAGCGTCGGGTGACTCGGTTGGCGAGGGTGGCGAGGGTGGCGAGGGTGGCGAGGGTAGAGAGGCGCCCTACCGCAACACCACCGACACCAGCTTCGAGACGCCCTTCTGCTCCATCGTCACGCCGTAGAGCATGTCGGCCACCTCGATCGTGCGCTTGTTGTGGGTGATCACGAGGAACTGGCTCTCGCTCGACATCTCCGTGATCAGCTGGTTGAAGCGGCCGACGTTGGCGTCATCGAGGGCTGCATCGACCTCGTCGAGCAGGAAGAATGGCGACGGCCTGACCTGGAAGACCGCGACGAGCAGCGCCAGCGCCGTCATCGTCTTCTCACCACCCGAGAGGAGGTTGACGTTCTGGAGCCGCTTGCCCGGCGGCTGCGCCATGATATCGACGCCGGCCTCGAGGATGTCCTCCGACTCGGTCAGCTCGAGACTCGCCTTCCCGCCGCCGAACAGGCGCGGGAAGTTCTCCGAGAAATGCTTGCTCACGAGCTCGAAGGTCTCGCGGAAACGCTGGCGGCTGGTGCGATTGATGCGGGCGATCGCCTCGCGCAGGGTCGCGAGCGTGCCCTCGAGGTCATCCTTCTGTTCGGAGAGGAAGCGCTGCCGCTCCGACAGCTCTTCGTGCTCCTCGATCGCGCCGAGATTGACGTCGCCGAGGGCCTGGAGCGCCTTTCGCACCTTCTCGGACTCCCGCTGTCGATCCTCTGTCGGCAACATCGCGAGCTCGATGTTGCGCCGCGCCTCGCGCTGCATCGAGACCGGGCTCATCGCCGCCTCGGACTCGTCGTCCTCGCCGTCTCCCGTTCCGGTCGCCGCCGCGTCTGCATCCGCGCGAGGATCGAGCAGCCCGGCCTCCGCTTCGCCCCCGTCCGCGAGCACTTCGGCGCCAGCGCGATTCGACTCGGCCGCGTCCCCCGCGTCCCCCGTGTCGGCGACGAGCTCGGCCAGGCTCGGTAGCCGCCACGATTCGATTTCGACCGCCCAGCGCTCGCGCACGGTGTCGGCCTGATGGTCCAGGCGCATGCGCGCCTCCGAGAGCTTGAGCTCCGCCTGTCCCGTTCGATCCCGCGTGTCGGAGAGCGCTGTCCGCAGCGCGCGCAGCGCGTCCTCGATGCGCGAGACCTCGGCGGCCGTGTCCTCAAAGCGCTGGCGCAGCTCCTCACTCGCCGCCCGCGCCGTCTCCTCGGCTTCGAGCTGACTCGCAAGCCCATGCTCCGCAGCTTCGATCTCGCCCTGGAGCGCCTCGCGCCGCAGGCGAGCCGTCTCGATCTCCTGGTGTCGCCGCTCGATCCAGCTGCGGGTTTCGCGCTCGGACTGCTCGGCGCGGGTCGCCGTCTCGCGCAGCCGGAGTCGGTGATCATCGCGGGCGCGATAGGCAACGCGCAGCTCGGCCACCCGGCTCTCGCAGCGGGACAGCTCCCGGCCCGCAGAGCTGATCTGGAGGCCGACGGCATCCACCGCGCGCTGGCTCGCATCGCGCTCGCCGCGGCGATCGGAAAGTTGCTGCGTGAGCCGCAGAAGCTCCTCGCCCACGTTCTCCTGCTCGGAGAGCAGATCACTGCGCTCGGCCACCCGCGACTGCTGCACCTCGCCGATCCGCTTCACCCGCTCCGTCGAGCGCTCGAGATCCTTCTCGTGGTTCGCGACCGCGAGCGCCGTCGTGTGGTGGCGGTTGCGCAGGTTCTCGAGCTCTTCGCTGGCTCGCGCGAGCGCTGTCTCGGAGTCGCGATTGGCCGTCCGCGCTGCATCGGCGGTGCGGTCGAGGCGCCCGACCTCGACCTCGAGCTCCCGCACCTCTCGCGCCCGGGTCAGCATACCCGACGCCTTCGACTCCCCACCGCCCTGGACTACACCATCGGGTGTCGCGAGATCCCCCGTCGCCGTGACGAAGGTCGCGGGCAGGCGCTCGGATCCGAAATGGCGGAAGGCTGCTGCGAGGCTCGGAACCAGGTAGACGTCGCCGAGCAGTCGCCTTGCGATCGCCTCGGCGCCAGCCCGCGGCCGCACCCGGGCAAGCAGCGGCTCGCCGAAGGGCACGATGCCCGACGCCAGCTCCCCCTGGTGGCCCTGGACGACGAACACACCGCGCCCGGCACCGTCGCTGCGAAGCCTCTCGAGCGCCCGGATCGCGCCGGCGGATTCGCCGATCACGATTGCCTCGGCCCGCTCGGACAGCACGGCCTCGACCGCCCGCTCGACCTCCGGATCGGCCTCGATCAGCTCGCGGACGAGCCCCCGAACGCCAAGCTCCGCCACCGTCTCAGGCCCGGCCGCCAACAGGTGGCGTGCCCCGGCGCCGATGTCCTGCCGCCCTTCGACGACTTCCCGGAGCGAGTCGTAGCGGGCGCGGGTCGTCTGGGCTGCACGGGCCGCGACCTGATCCGCCTCGACGGCGGCGCGCTGCGCCAGCTTCGCCGTCTCGTGCTGACGCATCGCGAGCAGCAGCTGCTCCTGGAACTGGTCGCGCGAGGCGAGCAGGTTGCGCAGTCCCTCTTCGAGGCTCGACTGCTGGCGGCCCGCCTCGCTCGCCTGGGATTGCTGGACCTCGACATCGGCGTCGACACCGCGCAGGCGCTGGTCGATGGCCGCCTGGCGGTCTCGCAGGTTTGCGAGGCGGTCCTCGAGGCGGGCGACCGAGGTCAGCAGCTCGACATGGGTCGCGTTCTTCTGGCTGCGCTCGCCCTCGAGCGAACGGAGCGATTCCTGGGCCGCCTGGACCTCGCGCTCGGCGGCCTCGATGGCGGCCTGCTCCTGTGCGAGACCGCTCTCGAGCTGCTCGAGCTCGGCGCGGGCGGTGCGGTGCTCGTTCTCGGCGACCTGGAGCTGCTCGGTCAGCTGGGCGAGCTCTCCTCGGCGCGCATCGCTCGACTCTTCAAGAGAGTCGCGCTCGCGGCGGGCGAGCTCGATGCGGCCCTCGAGGGCCCTGATCTCGCTGCGGATCGCGAAGAGTCGTTCGGCGCCGGCGCTGACGGCCTTCTCGGCCTCGGTCATCGCGATGCGCTGCTGCTGGGCGGCGAGCTCGCGCTCGGCGAGCTGGGTCTCCGCGACGAGGATCTCCTCGCGCAGCGTCGTTAGCGATGCCGTCTCGTGGGTCACCTGCTCCTGCAGCCGCGCCCGCTCGTCGGCGGCGAGGGAGAGCTCGAGAATCCGCTGCGTCTCGTGCAGCCGCTTGTAGCGGGCGGCCTTCTTCGCCTGGCGCTCGAGGGTTCCGATCTGGCGCTTGATCTCGCCGAGCACGTCGTTCACGCGCACGAGATTCTGCTCGGTCGACTTCATCTTGCCTTCGGCTTCTCGCCGACGGGCCTTGTACTTGCCGATCCCGGCGGCCTCTTCGATCAGGCCGCGGCGGTCCTCGGGCTTGGCGGAGACGATCTCAGCAACCTTGCCCTGCTCGACGATCGTGTAGCCGCGGAGACCAATGCCGGTGTCGCGGAAGAAGTCGTGGACGTCCTTCAGCCGCGCGGGCTGCTTGTTCATCAGGTATTCGGATTCACCTGAGCGGTAGAGCCGCCGCGCGATTTCGATCTCGCTATAGGCAGCGAAGGCGGCGGGCGCCTGGCCATCGGCGTTGTCGAAGGTGAGCGTGACCTCGGCCATGCCGATCGGCGGGCGGTTCTCCGAGCCCGCGAAGATTACGTCGTCCATGCCCTTGCCGCGCAGCTTGCGGGCGGATTGCTCGCCCATCACCCATTTGATGCCGTCGACGACGTTCGATTTGCCGCAGCCGTTCGGACCGACGACACAGGTCATCCCCGCATCGAAGCTGAAGACCGTCCGGTCGACGAAGGACTTGAAGCCGTGGAGCTGCAGACTCTTGATGCGCAAGCGATCCCTCGATCGATCGACCAGCGGCCCGATCGGGGCTTGCCTCGGCAGATCCTGTCAAGCTCCCGGGTCTTGCGACCCCTGAGCTCGGCCTGGATCCGAGGGTTCCCCAATCGACGACCGTGGCGCGGCAATTCACCCGAGACTCTAGACGACAGCCGCCCAGAATCGGATCACACCAGCCAGGTTTCGAGACTGTTTTCTTCGATTCGGCAGTCTCGAGCGGGGATCTCACAGGTCGACGAGGGCTTGCTCGGCGACCGCTAGGACGATTCAGGGGGCGCCAAGTTGGTACCACGGCGGTCCCGTCCTGCCAAGCAGGACCGACCCCCGAATCAGCCGCCCGCCGTCACGCGACGCCTCAAACAAAGAGCCGCCGCAGCCACCGGTTCCCGAACACGTTCTTCACGAGCTTCTGCAGCCCGGCCGCCTTCTCGATCGTATAGGGATAGCCGCCCTGCGCCTTCTTCGTCGTGTCCACGATGACCGAATGGAGATGGCAGTAGCCCCGGATGCCGAGCTCGCCGTTGACCTGCCCGACCCCGCTTGCCTTGACCCCGCCGAAGGGTGCTTCGGGGATGCCGTAGGTCACGGCGATGTCGTTCACGCTGACGCT
>JANNQH010000584.1:0-4484 GCA_031400655.1 Deltaproteobacteria bacterium
CCTCGAGAAGTCGCTGTCGGCCCAGCACGTGACGCATTAGCCACCCCTGGTCGGCCCGCGGCATCCGCGCCCGAAGGCGCATCAAGCCTTCGTCGGATTCAGGGCCGTCAAGTCCGGCAGATCCAGCTCCGCCACGAGCGCTTCGCCGTAGACGAGCCGCACCATCGCCGCCATGCTGGGCATGACCGGGATGTTGAGCCCACCGTCGACGCCGAACACCTGACCCGTGATCCAGCCCGCGTCCTCGCTCGCGAGAAAGACGATGGTCTTCCCGATGTCGGCCGGCGTGCCCACGCGGCCCAGCGGCGCCGCCGCCTTGAGCCGTGCATCGAGATCCGGCGGCGTCACGACCGCCATGACCTCGGTCGGGACATAGCCCGGCTGCACCGAATTCACCCGGATCCCGTGCGGCGCGAGCTCGACCGCCGCACAGCGCACGAGCATGTCGAGCGCGCGCTTCGACACGACATAGGGCGCGAGCCAGGGCTGCACCTACGTCCCCGACGTCGACGAGATCGCGACGATGCTGCCGCCGCCGTGCTCCTTCATGACGAGGCCCGCGTGCTTGATGCAGAGCGCCGAGCCCGTGACGTTGAGGCGCAAGCAGAAATCCCAGGCCGCAGCGTCGGCCTGGAGGATCGCGCCCGGAAAGCCGCTTCCGGCATTCGCGACCAGCACGTCGAGATTTCCGCCGCCGGTGACCAGTGCGTGTTTTCCGTCGAGCTTGCCCATGGGATGTCCTTTCGAGCCGTGAGGCGGCGGCGGTGACGTCGGCCGAACCTCGTCCGGCGACAGCGGGGGAACCCGTAGCAGGCTCGCGCGGCGACCTCGAACTGGATTAGGCTCGCCGCATGCAGATCCGGACCCTCTGCCGCAGCTGCTCCGCCGCCTGCGGCATCGTCGTCGAGACCGAACGCGGCGGCCCGGGCGACGCGCAGAGCGAGCGCGTCGTCTCCGTTCGCGGCGATCCCCGCAATCCGCGCTCCCGCGGCTACCTCTGTCCGAAGGGCGCCTCGCTCGCCGAGTTTCATCACCGCGAAGGCCGTCTGGAACATCCCCGCTTGCGCGGCCGCCGCTCGAGCTGGAACGAATGTCTCGACGACCTCGGCGCGACCCTCACCCGCCTACGCAGCGAGCAGGGTGCAGACTCGATCGCGCTCTACCAGGGGACCGGCGCCGTATCCGACAGCCTCGGCCTGCCCGCGATTCAAGGACTGCTCTCGGGTCTCGGCACGCAACAGTTCTACACGGCGGCCACCGTCGATGTCGCCCCCGCGCTGCGGGCCGCCGAGATGGTCTGCGGCTTCTTCCATCCCTGGCCCGTCTGGGTTCCCGAAGAGCCCGCGAGCCGCCTCGCGATCCTGATCGGCTGGAATCCCGTCCTCACCCACGGCTATCTCACGCTGCTGCCGAACCCGAGCGAGCGAGTGCGCGACTATCGCCGGCGGGGCGGCGAAGTCTGGGTGATCGACCCGCGCCACACGCGCACTGCACAGCTCGCCGACCGCCACCTCGCGCCGCGGCCCGGAACCGACGCGATCCTGCTCGCCTGGCTCGTGCGCGAAGTGCTCGCAGCAGCGGCGACGCCGGCGACGGGCCAGAACGATTTCGCGCGGCTCACCCGCGCGGAAGATCGCGACGCGCTGACCCACGCTCTCGCCAATCTGACGCTCGAGCGCGTCAGCCGCGAGACCGGTCTCGCCGAACGCGACATCCAGGATCTCGTCGCCGCGATCCGGCGCGCCGGTCGCATCAACGTCGTCGCGGCGACGGGCGTGACGCTCGGCCGCGATGGGCTGCTCTGCGAGTGGCTCCGCTGGGCGCTCTTGATCGCCACCGATTCCCTCGATCGCGAGGGCGGCATGTGGTTCAACCCGGGCGTGCTGACGCGCTACGAGGAGACGGGCCTCTTCACGGCGCCCGCCCCGCCCGAGGGCCGCATCGCGCCGGGGCCCCGATCACGACCCGAGCTCTCGCGCATCCTCGACCAGCATCCCTGCGTCGCGCTCGTCGACGAAATCGAGGCGGGCCACATCCGCGCGCTCTTCGTCGCGGGCTCGAGTCCGCTCACGGCCTTCCCCGAGCCCGCTCGACTGCGCAAGGCATTCGCCCGGCTCGACGCCCTCGTCGCCCTCGACATCATGGAGACTCCCCTGACCGCGATGGCGACCCACGTTCTGGCGACCACCGGCCAGCTCGAGCGTGCCGATCTCGTGAGCGAGACCCAGACAGCCTACGCGCCCGCCGCCGTCGCTCCGGTCGCGGAGCGAAAGCCCATGTGGTGGATCCTCTCGGAGCTCGGGCGGCGCCTTGGGATCGACGTGCTAGGCGATGGCCTCGACCCCGCAACGACGAGCGACGAAGCGCTCGTCCGGCGGTTGGCGAAGACCGCGCGCGGTGGACCCGACGCGCTGCTCGCGGCTGGATCCGATGGGATCGACCCGCCCCGGGTCTACGGTTGGGTCCGAGAACGCGCACTCCCGAACGGCCGCTTCAGGCTCGTGCCGCCCGGGTTCCTCGAACGCCTGCGCGCACGCCTCGCGCAGCCGCTCGCAGACGAGGGCTTCATGCTGGTCTCGAGTCGACAGCTCACGCGCACGAATTCGACGCCCTACATGTCACCCGTGAAATCGCCCGAGGCCCCGACCCTCCATCTGCATCCCGAGGACGCGACGGCTCTCGAATTCGCGGCCGGCAGCCGCGTCGAGGTCAAGAGCGCCGCGGGCTCGCTCGAGGCCGTCCTCGAGCTCGACCGGAATCTCCGCCGTGGGGTCGTCTCCGTCGCGCCCGGCTGGTTCGACGCGAACGTCGGCCAGCTGACGTCTTCGCACCTCGAGATCGATCCGTTGACGGGGCAGCCGCCGATGACGGGGATTGCGGTGCGCCTGACCTCGGCTCAGGCACCGCCCATCGTCTTCTCGAAATCCCAGTAGGCCTTGAGCGAGACGAGCTTCCCCGCCGCGTTCACCCGGTAGACGAAGACGCCCTCGGCGCCGATCTCGCGGCCATCGGGCATGCGGTTGAAGATCGTCCCGATGTTCGCGATCTCGTCGCCACAGACGATCGCCCGCTCGATCGCGAAGCGGACGGAGCCCGGCGCGATGATCATGTCCCAGAAGGCGCCGATTGCCGCGTGGCCGCGATGGCCGCGGCCGCTCGGATCGAGGGGCGACGGGCCAACCGGATCCTCGACGAGGGCGTCCTCGGCGAAGTTCGCGAGGAAGGTGGCGCGGTCGTGGGACTGGACGGCCTTCACATGGCGGGCGAAGGCGAGCTCGGCGGGGGCCTTGGACATGCTGACTCCTCGGGTTTGCGGGTCTCTCTGACACGGGCTCGGTCAGGGGCTCGGCAGTCTCGGTTGGCTCGGCTACACGAACCCCCGCTCCCGCCCCACCCGCAGATAGTGCTCCGTCAGATCCGTCTGCGACACGTGATACCGCCGCAGCGTCCGGGGGAGATCGTTCGGCAGGGGCCGCGCGTGCTGGACCGTCAGGTTGTCCCACATCACCAGATCGTTCTGCTGCCAGGCGTGCGAATAGATCTGCTCCGGCGCGTAGAGCGCGGTGTAGATCTCGGCGAGCAGCTCATCGCTCTCGTCGCGGGAGATTCCGTGGATCCGATCGGTGTGCTGCAGGCAGGCGAATAACGTCTCGACGCCGTAGTCGTTTTTCAGGATGACCGGATGGCGCGTCCAGTAGTGATCGGGGCCCCAGCCGGGCTGCCCGCGCGGGATGATCGGCTCGGGCTCCCGCGAGCGCACGCTCGGCGCGTCGGGCCGGAACAGGAAGCAGGCGTGGGACGCCAGGCGATCGCGCAGGCTCCCGACGAGGCCGGCCGGCAATCGTTTCAGTACGGTCGACGAGCTCGCGAACCAAGTCGGCGTCGCTCCCCTCGCCACGACCTCGCCATACATCGAGATGGCGGGAATCGGCGTCGGGTCGTAGGCGTAGTCGAAGTGGAAGACGAGCTCGCCGGGCGGGGCCGTCGAGCGGTCGTGCTGGTTCGTGACCTCCATTCGCATCGGGCGTCCGGTCGGGTCCGGCTCGATCCGGCCGAGCACCTCGAGCAGCTCGATCTGACGCTCGGGCGAGATCTCGCCGTCGCGGACGACGAGCAGGCCGTGTGCCGCGAAGAGACGCCGGAGCGAGCTCCGCTCGTCGCGGGAAAGCGGAGCATCGCTCTCGAGCTCGACCTGCACACCGAAGGGCGCGTCGAGCGGCTGCGTTCGCATGGACACCTCCGAAGCTCGCAGCGCCGCCGCCAGTTGAAAAGGGCGGGTGGGCACACGAGTCCGAGTCGCTAGGATTGCACCTCCCACCCGAAGGAGCGAGCCGAAGCCATGTACGAAGAACATCCCGCAATGATCGCGGCCCGCGCGTCGTGGCGCTGTGTGCAGGCGAAGGACAAGGCGGGCTGGCTCGGCCTGATGGCCGACGACGTCTGCATCGAGGACCCGATCGGCGTCGCGCCGACGAATCCGACAG
>JANNQH010000585.1:0-6298 GCA_031400655.1 Deltaproteobacteria bacterium
GTCACCCACGGCCACCAGCCACGCCGAGAGCGTCGCCGTGCCCTCTTCCGTCGAGAGCCGCGGCATCTCGATCGGCACCGCGCGCCCAGCGCCGGTCGATCTCGGACTGGACGATTGATCGCGCATCGCCGGATCTGCCCCCCAAAGGCCACCGCGCTCCGCGTGGCGAAGCGTGCCAACGAAACCACCATAGCGTGTCGACGCGCGCGTCCGCAGCGCGAGGCCCGCGCTACGCTGCCAGAATGTCGAAGGCGCGGGCGGAGGCGGGCGAGTCCTGGGAGAATTCCTGGCGCGGCCTGCGCTTCCGTGTCGAGCGCCGCTCGGTCGGTGACGATTCGGGCAGCAGCCTGCGGATCGCGCCCGCGCACGACGAAACGAGCGAAGCGTCGAGCCGCGAATGGCTCCGCTTCGACTGCTTCGACAAGAGCCCCCACTGGCATCTCGATCCCGCCGGCCGCGACGAGGTCGAGCCCCTCGACGAGCGCGGCGATCCGGTCCACGAGACCTTCGCGATGCTCGACGGCGGGCTCGCGCAGCTGCTCGAGCGCGCCGGTGCCCCGGCTGCGATCACGGCGCCGCTGCTGCGCGACGCCGGCGATCCGGCGCGGCGGCGGATCCTGCAGAGCGCTGAATCGGCCATGCGCCACCGACCGGCCCAGCTCGACGCCCTCGACCTGCGGCAGCTCCAGCAACGGCGCAGCGAGAAATGGCACACCTATCCCCGCGACGTCCTTCCGGCCTTCGTCGCCGAGATGGATTTCCCGGTCGCCGCGCCGATCGAGCAGGAGCTGCGCCGCTTCACGCTGTCGAGCGATGTGGGTTATCCGATGGGTCTGCGTCAATGCGGGCTCGCGGAGGCGTTCTGTGAACGCATGGCCGACCGCTTCGACTGGTCGATCGAGCCTGCCCGGGTCGAGATCCTCTCGGAGGTCGTCCAGGGGCTCTTCATGGCGATCGCCGCCTACTCCGAGCCCGGCGACGGCGCGATCGTGCAGACGCCGATCTACCCGCCGTTTCTCCATGCAGTGCGCGAGCAGGGCCGGCGCCTCGTCGAGAATCGCCTGGTACCCGATGCTAACGAGCTTGCCTTCGACCTCGACTCCCTCGCACGAGGGATCGATCCGGGCACGCGACTCCTGCTGTTATGCAACCCGCACAACCCCTCCGGCCACGTCGCGAGCCGCGCCGAGCTCGAGCGCCTCGCGGCCCTCGCGCTCGCGAACGACCTCGTCGTCGTGACGGACGAGATCCATGCGGACCTCGTGTTCGACGCGGATCGCCACATTCCCTTCGCGTCGCTCGGCCCCGAGATCGCGCGGCGCACGATCACGCTGTCCTCGGCGAGCAAGGCCTTCAACATCCCGGGCCTTCGCTGTGCGGTGGCCCATTTCGGAAGCGAAGCCCTGCAGCAGCGCTTCAACACGGTCGTGCACAAGAAATTCCGGGGCGGGCTCGGTCTGTTCGGGCTCGCTGCGAGCGCGGCAGCCTGGCGCTTCGGCCAACCCTGGCTCGACGAGGTCGTGCCCTATCTGCAGGCGAACCGAGATTTCGCCGAGCGTTTGCTCGCCGAGCGGATCCCCGCGATCCGTTTCTACCGGCCCCGGGCGACCTATCTCGCCTGGCTCGACTGCACCGCGCTCGACCTCGCGACCACGCCCGGCGTGCATTTCCTGCAGCACGGTCGGGTCGCGCTCTCGGACGGGCGCCAGTTCGGATCCGGCTACGAATCCTGTGCGCGGCTCAATTTCGCGACCTCGCGGCCGATCCTGCAAGAGATCCTCGAGCGAATGGCGAGCGCTCTCGATCGCTCGCCGAACGGACGCACCCCCTGATGCCCCATGCCCACGACCATCCCCGAGACCACGCCCGCGCACAGCGCGCCACTCACCCCTCGGCCACCTGGACGCCAGAGGCCCGCGTGCAGAACCAGCGCCGCCTTTCGCTCGTGCTCGTCCTGGTGCTCGGCTATTCGGTGATCGAGCTGATCGGCGGCGTCCTGACCGGGTCGCTCGCCCTGCTCTCCGATGCGCTCCACATGGTCGCGGATTCGGCGGCGTTGGCGCTCTCGCTGCTCGCAGGCTTCCTGGCCGCGCGGCCCGCGCACAAGCGTCGCACCTTCGGCAACAGCCGGGTCGAAATCCTGGCGGCGCTCGCCAATGGCGTAGCCCTCGCCGTCGTCGCGCTCTTCATCAGCGTGAACGCGCTCGAGCGCTATTGGACGCCGCGCGACGTCGCCGGGGCGGGACTCTTTGCCGTGGCGTCCGGGGGCCTGGTCGTGAATCTGGTCGCGCTCTTCGTGCTCGAAGGCGGTCGGAGCGATTCGCTCAATCTGCGCGGCGCCTTCCTGCACGTCGCCAGCGATACACTCGCGAGCGTCGGGGTCTGTCTCGCGGGCATCGGGATCTGGAAGCTCGGATGGCTCTGGCTCGATCCGGTCGTCTCGCTCGTCGTGAGCGTGCTCGTGCTGGGGTCCGCGTGGCAGCTGATCCGCGATGCCCTCGATGTCTTGATGGAGACGGTGCCTCCGCATCTCGACCCCGAGGAGATCCGCGACGTGCTGCTCGAGGTCGAAGGCGTGCGGGCCCTGCATTGTCTGCACGTCTGGACGATCGGAAGCGGCGAGGTCTCCCTCTCGAGCCACCTGGTGGTCGACCCGGGGCCGGGGCCCGAGGCCCTGCTCGAGCGGGTTCGCGCGCGGCTCTCCGAGCGCTTCTCGATCGATCACACCACGATCCAGATCGAGCTCGGCGGACCGGCCCAGGGCCAGGGCGAAGCCAGCGCCTGCCAGGATGCCTGCGAGCCGGTGGGCCAGCTCGCCTGAGCGTCGCAACGGACTCCGGGTCAGCCCGGTCGAGCTTTACTCGGCACACGGACTGACGTTACTGTCAGAAATGACATGTCCGTCAGTTCGACCGCAACACACCCCGTGACCCGTCTGCCCCGTCTACCCAGGACGGAGCAGACGCGCCGCCGACTTCTCGAAGCCGGTCGGACCCTCTTCGCTCAACACGGCCCGTCTGGCGTCACGAGTCATGAGATCGCCGCCGAGGCCGGCTACGCCTCGGGCACTTTCTATCTCCACTTCAAGCACAAGCAAGAGCTCTTCCAGGAGCTCACCGACCAGGCCGCGAGCGAGCTCGAGGGGCGACTCCGTGCGGCGGCGGCCATCAGTCCCGATCCGCGCCGGATCGTCGAGGCCCAGTCCGAAGCGCTCGTCGGATTCGCCGAGGACCATCAAGAGCTCTTCCGGATCGTGTTCCGACCCGGCGGCGAGGCCGCGGAGGCCGGCGCACAGGTGCTCGAGCGACTCGCCCAGGGCGTCAGCGCGAGACGCCGGGCCGCCGTCGCCGAGGGCCAGGCCTGGGAATGCCTCGATTCGGACGTCCTCGCCCAGGCGGTCGTCGGCATGTGGGTCCGGGTGCTGACGTGGTGGGTCGAAGATCCGAGCCGCGCCTCGCGCGACGACATCGTGCGCACCCTCAGCCATTTCCAGCTCCACGGCAGCCGGCGCTCTCAGCAGCGTCCCGATTGCATCCTTTCGCCGCGAGACGACGGGCTCAGGCGCCCGGCGAGCTCTCGCCAGCAGGCACGCCCGAAGAAGACCAGAGGAGGTCCGCGATCATGAGTGAACGTCACATCACCTACGACAAGATCTACAACACCGTCGATCGGGATGACTTCGACTCCCTGATCGAGGTCGAACGCTATGCGGACCGCACCGACGCGTTCGACGAGATCATCGCGGCGACCGCCGATCATTTCTGGGATCCGACGGACGCGCGCTATGTCGATTTCGATTCCGAGCCGCTCGACCTGCGTGAGCAGATGATCATGCCGCGCTCCTTCTGCATCGAGCTCAAGACGTCCGTCGCCGACAAGCTCGACCCGGCCCAGCAGATCCGACTCGCGAACCAGAGTACGCGCTTCGTCCTCTCGAGCATCCTGCACGGCGAGCAGGGCGCGCTCTCGCTCTCGGCGAGCCTGACCCAGATCCTGCGCGATCCCGGTGCGATGGAGTACGCGGCGAATCAGGCGCGCGAGGAAGCCCGTCACGTGACGGGCTTCTCTCGCTACATCGGGACGCGCTGGGGGACACCGCTTCGCTCGGGCTCGACGATCCGCAACCTCATGAACGAGATCGTGAAATCGGGCGTCGTCTATAAAAAGCTCGTCGGGATGCAGATGCTGATCGAGGGGCTCGCGATGGGAGCCTTCGCGACGATCCAGCGCGAGACGAACGATCCGCTGCTCCGCCGCCTGATCCAATTCACGATGTCCGACGAAGCCTTCCACCACAAGTTCGGCAAGATCTGGGCAGACCGGACGATTCCGAAGCTCTCCGAAGAAGAGCACGAGCACGTCGAGCTGTGGGCCGCACAGGCGTTCCAGGTGTTGCTCTTCAACCTGGTGAATGCCGAGCAGAAGCAGGAGATCTACACCGAGTTCGGACTCGATTGGCAATGGGTGCGGAGCGCGATCCTCGAAGCCTTCACCGACGCGGACCGCCGCCGCGACATGACCCAGAACACCAACATCTTCCGGGTCCTCATCAAGACGCTCTTGAAGGCCGGCATCATCACCGAACGCACGCGCCCCGTGTACCAGGCCTGGGTCGACATGGACGAGCTGTCCCGTGAGCACGACGAGGTCGCGGGCGCCGACATAGCCGCCGTGGCCATCGAGGAGCTGAAGCTCATCAACCAGAGTCGCCAGAAGATGGGAACGCATTTCCGGACCCACTGACGACTCGCCGACTCGCTGACGACCGCCTGATACGAGCTTTACCTGAATATCTTCCGGGTAAACGCTGGACCTCTCTGCGGCCGTCGCCGTCTCCCGATCCCCACAGCCGCGCGCAGCCTGCGCGCAGGGCCCGCTGCAACCACGCGCCCCCTCAAGAGATCCGGGCTTCGACCGATGTTTCACGCCAGGACATCATGCCGGCGAGGGACTCCGCGTGTCGAGCGAAACAACCCAATCGATCGGGAATCGAACGCGGCGCCGCAAGCCCGCCCGATCGAAGCCCGCTCGCGTGCGCGCCGCCGAGCCGACGCCGATAGCCGTCCGACCGGCGCCCGTGCGCGAAGCCGATCTCGAAGCACAGCGCGCGCTGCTGGCCGACCCCGCAACGATTGCCGGCACGGCGGGCTCGGGACAGAAATCGCGAGTCGGGATCGAGCGCCGCGACATCGGCCGTGCAAAGACCCGCATACCGGCGTCCCCGAAAGTCGAGCAACAAGCCGCGAAGCCCGGTCCGCCCGCGCCGAACAATCGAACGGCGCTGCTCGATGCGACCCGGGCCAAACGCCTCGCGCGCGAGGCACGCCTGCGCGAGCACGACAGCAAAGAGGCCCTCGTCCGCGCCCGCCAGACCTACGAGCCCCCTGTCGCACCCGCCCTCGAGCGCCCACGCACGCCAGCGCGCGCGGAGACCCCGAGCTGGCAACGCGTTCCGCTTGTCCCGCCTACTGCGCCCACCCCCGCCTCCGAACGCGCGCTTGCCGCGGAGCTGCGCGAAGCGCGGGCAACGCTCGCGATCGCGCGCGAGACGACAATGTTCCAGCGCAACGAAATCACCCGTCTGCGCGGCGAGCTCGCGGCCTCGAGCGCTGCGCTGTCCGCGCGACCGGCCGTCCCCGATCGAACGAGCCAGCCGATCGAATCCGTCGCGGAAATCACCCGCCTGCGCGATCGCCTGGCGACCTTCGAGAGCGACCGCGAGCAACGCGAGCTCGAGCGAGCCAGGCTCCTTCAGTCGCTCGCCGCGAACGAAGAGAAGATCGCAGAGCGAGGTCGCCGACTCGAAGCTCTGCACGAGCGATTCGAGGTCCAGGCGCAGGCCCTCGACCAGGCGCGCCGCCAATCGGAACAGGAACGCCGACGCCATACGGAGGCCCAGGTCCTGCTCGAGCGCCTGCGCGCGGCGCTGCGCGAAGTCGAGGCCGACGAGGCAATCGACGCCTCCGGTACGGCGGCACCCGCGCCCGCTTCCGCGCGGGAGACTGATCTCAAGAGCACGCCGGTCGTCGAGGTCGTTCACGCCCATTCCGTACTGAACACGCTTGACGCGACCAAGTCTTCAAAGGCGCGGTCGCCGATCTTCGAGGTCTGGCGCGGCGAACAGATCCGTCGGAATTTTGGTCCGCTCGGGATCGATACCGTCGCCGACCTGCTCTCTGCGCCACTCGAGCGGCGGGCGCAGGCCGGCCGTGCACAGCTTCCGATCCTGCTCGTGGGAAATGGCGCCGCGACGGTCGCTCGCTCGCTCGCGGAAGATCTGCTCCGCATCGGTGCACCG
>JANNQH010000586.1:0-1550 GCA_031400655.1 Deltaproteobacteria bacterium
CAGATGGGCGAGGTCCAGGCCCGCTCTTGTTGGACGGGCGAGATCCGCTCGTGTTTGCAGCCCGCCGGTCGTTCGCTCTCGGGCATCGCATTGCACTGCCAGGCCGAGTAGCGACAGCGCGGATTCTCGACGACCCGCGCATAGTAGACGGCGCCGAGCGCCGGATCGTAGTCGGGATCACGCCAGAGGCCGCAGAGCTCCCGCGCGCCCTGGCCCGTCTGCTCGCAGGTCGCAGCGTCGACCGACGCTCCATTCGCTCCGCCGGCCACGTCGACGACCTGCTCGTGCAGGCCCCCGTCCGCATCGACCCAGCCCTTGATGATCTGGATGCGCTGGAGGTCGTTGCCGGGGGCGCTCTCGGTCCCGGGGTCGGCAGCCGCGAAGGCCGCGAAGACGGGCGAGCTCGCGCCCGCCTCGAGCACGAGATCCGCGCCCATCGGGACGCCGGCGCCATCCGCGACCTCGAGTCGATCGGGTCGTTCGCACAGATCCGCGGGCAGCTCGGCCCCGGCGAAGAGCCGCGGCTCGATGCGCGGTCCGCTCGTGCCGAAGACCTCGCGGCGCTGCAGCGCCTCGAAGATCGCCTCGCGCGAGTTCTCGGCGGCGTAGACGCCGGCAATGCCACCTGGACCGTTCGCCATGTTCCCCATCACGCCGGGCGTCTCCGACAGGCGGCGGTTCAGGTCGGCGTCGGCGATACCGAGGTGGCCCGGCCAGCTCTTCTCCTCGACGCCGCCGGCGAGACCGTTATGCGTGTCGGTGCTCCCGATCAGGCCCAGCTTGAAGGGATTGATGCCGAGGCGGCGTTCTTCGGCGAGGCCTTCGGTCAGGACGTAGCGGACATAGCTACGATGGCTCAGGCACGACGGGCCGAGCCGGACTCGCCAATCGGCGAGGGTGTCGCCGCAGACGCCCGGCGGATCGCCCGCGTCCCAGATCAGGTCCTCGAACTTCTCGAACGCGCAGAGCTCGTCCGCGCTGCCGAGGATTCCGGGCATGTCGGGCCGGCACTCCGAATCGCCCTTGTGCTGCATGACCTCGACCACGGGCTCGAGACGCGCCCGCAGCTTCGCCCGCTCGCGCTCCGCGGCGCGTCCGTTCGCGTCGGCGTAGTCGACGGGAAACATGCGGCCGTTGCTGATGTTCGAGTTGTGCGGAATCGCGAGCACGTCGCAGCCCGGCTCGCCTTCGAGGCAGATCTCGCGGAGCATCTCCCAGAGCTTCCATTCCCGGGGCGCCGTCAGGTAGCTGATCGGCCGCGTCGGGACGAGATTACTCTTGAAGATCACGTTGCGATGGAGATTCGAGCCGAGCCGGTGGTTCGAGTATTCCCAGCCGATGAAGGTCGTGCGGGCGCAGGCCGAGCTGGTGTCGTTCCAGCGCTCGGCGGCCTCGCGGATCTCCTGCCAGGCCGAGAGCATGGCCCGGTCACAGCGCGCCCCGTCCTCGCCGCAGACCTCGGCATCCCGCGACGGCCACGGCGTCATGATGGTGAACGCGTGGGGATTGTCGACGGGGGTCGTCGACTCGCGGAGCTTGACGCAGGGCTC
>JANNQH010000587.1:0-9025 GCA_031400655.1 Deltaproteobacteria bacterium
CCGCTGCGGGGCCAGCGCTTCGAGCTCTCCGTCTACTTCGGCCGCAATCTCTCGAAGCGCTACGACGGGCTGTCGCGGGCCCTGTACGAGCAATTCTCGGTGCCGCTGCTGCGCGCGAGCTTCGAGCACGTCCAGGACGAATGGCGACTCTCCTCGGTCCGCCCGATCTCGACGGGTGAGATCCCGGAGAGCCACCAGGCCTTCGTGATCGAACAGGCCGAGAAGCATTTCAGCCGCAGCCCGCGCTCGACCCCTGCGAAGAAATACCAGTACGACCTCGCAATCCTCTACGACCCGAAGGCCGAAGATTCCCCCTCGAACGAGGCGACGCTGCGAAAGTTCGCGAAGGCCGCTCGGGACGTCGGCATTGATCCGCACCTGATCGAGCGCGACGACGCCGAGGACATCGGGGAGTTCGACGCTCTCTTCATCCGGGAAACGACCTATGTGAACGGGCCGACCTACCGGATGTCGCGGCGGGCCGAGACCGAGGGATTGATCGTGATCGACGACCCGATCTCGATCCTGCGCTGCTCGAACAAGGTCTTCCTGGCCGAGCTCTTCTCACGTCACCAGATCCCCCACCCGAAGACCTTCGTGGCCCACGAAGACTCGATCGACGAGATTCCGAAGGCGGTCGGGATCCCGTGCGTGCTGAAGCGGCCGGATTCGGCTTTTTCCCGCGGTGTCACGAAGGCGGAGACGATGGCCGAGCTGCGCGAGAAGGCGGAGCTCTTCCTGCACGATTCGGAGCTCGTCGTGGCCCAGGCGTTCACGGCCTCTCAGTTCGACTGGCGGATCGGGGTGCTCGGCGGCGAGGCGCTCTTCGCGTGCCGCTACCACATGGCCCGCGGTCATTGGCAGATCGTGCGGACGGGACCGACTGGATTCCGACGCTATGGCAAGGTCGAGACCCTCGCGCTCGAGGACGTGCCGAAGAAGCTGGTCGACACGGCCGTCCGCGCGGCGCGCCTGATCGGAGACGGGCTCTACGGCGTCGACCTCAAGGAAATCGATGGGGAGTTCCTCGTGATCGAGATCAACGACAACCCCAACATCGAGGTCGGCTACGAGGACGCGGTGATGGGCGACGAGGTCTACCGGCGGATCATGCAGTGGTTCCGCGTGCGGCTCGATCGCCGCGGCGGGAACGGGCTCGACAATGCCTAAGGGAGTGCCTAAGGGAATGCCTAAGGCAACGCCTCAAGAACGGGCATCTGCTCCGGCGAACGACGAGCGCGTGCTCTCACTCTTCGAGGGCTTCGGCATCGAGCTCGAGTACATGATCGTCGATACCGAGACCTTCGAGGTAAAGCCGATCGCCGATCGGCTGATCGAGGCCGAATCCGGTTCGATCGAGAACGAGATCGAGCGCGGGCCCTTTGCCTGGTCGAACGAACTTGCGCGGCATGTGATCGAGGTCAAGACGAACGGCCCGGTCCCGAGCCTCGCAGGCCTGGGCGATGGCTTCGCGGGCGAGCTGCGTCGGATGAACGAGCAGCTCGCGCCGATGGGTGCGCGACTGCTTCCGACCGCCATGCATCCGTGGATGGATGCGGCCCGCGACTTCGAGCTCTGGCCCCACGGCGATCGCGAGATCTACGACGCCTTCCACCGCATCTTCGATTGCCGCGGCCACGGCTGGGCGAATCTGCAGAGCGCCCACCTGAATCTCCCATTCTCGAACGACGACGAGTTCGGCCGTCTGCACGCCGCGATCCGCGCGCTGCTTCCGATCCTGCCCGCGCTGGCCGCGTCCTCTCCCTGCGTCGACGGCCGCATCTCGGGCATGATGGATACCCGCCTCGACGTGTACCGCACGAACGCCCGGCGGGTGCCCTCGGTCTCGGGGTCGGTGGTGCCCGAGCCCGTCTTCACACCCGCCGCCTACCAGAAGCTGCTCGAGAGCATCTACGCGGACCTCGCTCCGCTCGACCCCCAAGGACTGCTGCGCCACGAATGGGTGAACGCCCGGGGCTGCATTGCACGCTTCGACCGCATGGCACTCGAGATCCGCGTGCTCGACGTGCAGGAGACGCCGATCGCCGACGTCGCGATCCATGCGGCGATCACGGCGAGCCTGCGCACCCTGTGCCAGACGGACGGCCCGGCAGAGGCGCGCCTGCGCGCCCTCGATACCCGGGCTCTCGCCGAGATCTTCCGCACGACCACGCGCGAAGCCGAACGCGCCCAGATCGGCGACAGCGCCTATCTCGCGGCCCTGGGCTTCGACAAACAACCGCGCACCGCGTCGGACCTCTGGTGCGAGCTGCTCGAGCGCGATTTCGCACCCGACCCGCTGTATGCCTCGCTGCACGGGGCCCTCGACGTGCTGCGCGACGAAGGGACGCTCTCGACGCGGATCCTGCGGCGGCTCCGGGTCCACGCCGGCGTGCGGGGATCCCATTCCGCGACACCGACCCGTGAAGCGCTGCGCGAGGTGTGGAGCGAGCTCGCCGACTGCCTGCGCGACGGGCGGATGCTGCGCGCGCCGAGCTAGCTGCGGAAGAGGAGGCGCCGTGATCATCGTCCAGGATCGCATCGAGGTCGCAGCCGGAGATCGCGCTCGCCTGCAGGCGAAATTCGTGGACGACTACCTGCCTGGCGCCGCGCGCCGCGGTCTCGAGTTCGTCGAGGCCTGGATCTCGCCGCCCTTCGATCTCGTCGATCAGCCGATCACGCTCTGGCTCCGCTGGCAGGTCGCGGACATCCCGGCGTGGTGGGCGATGCGCTCGGCGGCCGGTGAGCCTGCGGTTCTGGCGTTCTGGAATTCGGTCGCAAAGCTGATCATCTCGCGCGAGCGGCGTTATCTGGTCGGCGAGCCGCTCGCCGCGGGCGCGTCGGGGAGCGGGATGCACGCGCCCGAGGCGAGCTGGCCTGAGCCGATCGCAACGGCCCCGTTCCACGTCACGCCGCGAGGTTGGCGCGAGACCGCGCAGCTCTACCTCCGCATCAAGAGTGCCCCCACCGCGCAGAAGGCGCTCGAAGAGACGCTCGCCGCCGCGAGTCACGAGCTCCCGGGCGTCGTCGCCAGCTGGATCGCCGCGAACTTCGTCGCCGACTACGGCGCCGGCCACCTCACCTGGGACATCCTCTTCCCCGACCGCGAGACCGCGACCGCCGCCCGTCAGAGCAGCGTCTGGCGCGATCGCATCGCGCCCGCACTTACGAACGCGTGCGAGAGCGTTTGCGCGCTGGGACTCGCGACGGTCGGCGCCGGACTGCGACGCCCCGAGCTGGCGAAGGGTGTGAAGCGGACCGCACTCTTTCGAGCGCTTCCGAGCACACCGGCCGAGCAGCTCGAGCGCTGGGAACGGGATCTCCTCGAGATGCCCGCCCACGTGCCCTCGATCCTGAACTGGCGCCTTTCCCGCGCAGTCCCCCTCGATTGGTCGAGCCCGAACGCCTCCGTCACGAAGGAAGTCGGGAAGAATATTTGGAGCCACGTCTGGGAGCAGGAATACGATCGCCTCGAAGGCCTCACCGTCGACTACATGGTCCATCCCCACCACTGGGCCCACGTCGACCGCTGGTTCGACCCCGAATCCGGCAGCCAGATCATCGATACGGCGCTCTGTCACGCCTTCTCACCGCTCTCCGGCACGATCCTGGGCCGCGAAGCGCGCGGCTGAACGAGCGCTGCCCAGCTCGCCCCGACCCGAGCCCCGGAGTACTCTCGGACGCCCGTTTCCTTCGATGCTTCCCGCGTCGGCCGACGACGAATGGGGAGGGAGTGCCCGATGCCGCGCGAGATCCGCCGCCTCCTGATCGCCAATCGCGGAGAGATCGCGATCCGAATCCACCGCGCCTGTGCCGAGCTCGGCATCCGCACGATCGGAATCCACTCCTACGAAGACCGCTTCGCCCTTCACCGTTTCAAGGCCGACGAGGCTTATTCTCTCGGCGAGGGCGGCAATCCCGTCGGAAGCTATCTCGACATAGAGCGCATTCTCGAGATCGCCGAGAGCACGCAGGCCGACGCCATCCATCCCGGCTACGGCTTCCTCTCGGAGCGGGCCGACTTTGCCCGGGCCGTGGAGTCGGCGGGGCTCGCCTTCGTGGGTCCGCCGCCCGCCGTACTCGCGACCGTCGGCGACAAGGTGAGCGCGCGCAACGCAGCGGTCGCCCAGGGGCTTCCGATCATCCCCGGCACCCCGCCCGTCGAGGACGCCGAGTCCGGGCTTCGACTCGCCCGCGAGATCGGATTCCCCGTGATGGTGAAGGCGTCGGGCGGCGGCGGCGGCCGCGGCATGCGCGTCGTCAAGACCGAATCCGAGTTCGTCGAGAACTTCGACGCCGCGCGCCGCGAAGCGGGCAGCGCCTTCGGCAACGACGAGGTCTTCATCGAGAAGCTGATCGAGCGGCCGAAGCACATCGAGGTCCAGATCCTCGCCGACGGCTTCGGCAACGTCGTCCACCTCTACGAGCGCGACTGCTCGATCCAGCGCCGCCATCAGAAGGTGCTGGAGCTCGCACCCGCGCCGAACCTGCCGACGAAGCTCCGCGACGAGCTGTGTGACGCGGCGGTCCGTTTCTCCCGCGGCGTGGGCTATCGAAACGCCGGGACGGTCGAGTTTCTCGTCTCCGGCAGCGACTACTACTTCATCGAGATGAATCCGCGGCTGCAGGTCGAGCACACGGTGACCGAGGAGATCACCGGCGTCGACATCGTCGCGAGCCAGATCCGCATCGCGATGGGGAAGACGCTCTCCGAGCTCGGTATCGCGCAGAAATCGATCACGACGCGGGGCTTCGCGATCCAGTGCCGCATCACGACGGAGAATCCCGAGAACCGCTTCCTGCCGGACTACGGCCGACTCATCTCGTACCGTTCGCCGGGCGGCTTCGGCGTCCGCCTCGATGCCGGCAGCGCCTTCCCCGGCGCCTACATCACGCCCTACTACGATTCCCTGCTCGTGAAGCTGACGACCCGCGGCCGCGATCTCTCCGAGGCCTCCAACCGTGCGCTCCGGGCGCTCGGCGAATTCCGCGTGCGCGGCGTCGAGACGAACATCGCGTTCCTGAAGAAGGTGCTCGACCACCCGACCTTCCGGGCAGGTCAGTGCGACACGCATTTCATCGCGGAGACGCCCGAGCTCCTGAAGCTCGAGGCGGACAAGGGCGTCGGGACGCGGCTGCTGCAGTATCTCGGCGACATCACCGTCAACGGCAAGCCGGGCGTCGAGCGGATCGATCCGGACAGTATCCGGCGCGAGCCGCACATCCCGCACTACGACCGCAAGGCGCGCCCCGCCCCCGGTACGAAGCAGCGCTTCGAACAGCTCGGCGCGGACGGCTTCGTGAAATGGATGGCGAGCCACGAGCCCGTCCTGGTGACGGACACGACCTTTCGCGACGCCCACCAATCGCTGCTCGCGACCCGGCTGCGGACGCAGGACATGCTGGCCGTCGCCCCCGCCCTCGCGCGGGAGGCGCCCGAGCTCTTCTCCCTCGAGATGTGGGGCGGCGCGACCTTCGACGTCGCGATGCGATTCCTCGACGAGGATCCCTGGATCCGTCTCGATCGGTTGCGTCAGGCGATCCCGAACATCCTGTTCCAGATGCTGGTGCGCGGCGCCAATGCGGTCGGCTACACGACCTATCCCGACAACGTCGTGCGCGAGTTCATCAAGGAGTCGAAGGCCCGCGGCATCGACATCTTCCGCATCTTCGATTCGCTCAACTGGCCCGACCAGATGCAGGTCGCGATCGATGCCACGCGCGAGGCCGGTGGGATCGCGGAGGTCGCGATCTGTTATACAGGCGACATCCTCGACCCGGCCCGCGAGCGCTACGCCCTCGACTACTACGTCGAGCTCGCGAAGGAGCTGGTGAAGCGCGGCGCCCACATCCTCTGCATCAAGGACATGGCGGGCCTGCTGAAGCCCTATGCCGCGGGTCGACTCGTCAACGTGCTCAAGCAGGAGATCGGGGTTCCGATCCACCTCCACACCCACGACACCGCCGGCGTCCAGGGCGCCGCCTACATGAAGGCCGTCGAGGCCGGCGTCGACGCAATCGACTGCGCCTTCGGACCGCTCTCGGGCTCGACCTCCCAGCCGAACCTCCAGAGCGTCGTCGCGATGCTCGCCCAGTCGGAGCGGCCGACGGAGCTCTCGCTCGAGAAGCTGCTTCCCTTCGACGCCTACTGGGAGGCGGTGCGCAAGGAATATCGCGCCTTCGACAAGGGCCCCTTCCACGGCAGCGCCGAGGTCTACGAGCACGAGATCCCGGGCGGCCAGTACACGAACCTGCGGACCCAGGCGACCTCGATGGGGTTAGGCGAGCGCTGGCGCGAGGTGACGCGCATGTACGCCGAGGTGAACCGCCTGTTCGGCGACATCGTCAAGGTCACGCCCTCGTCGAAGGTCGTGGGCGACATGGCGCTCTACATGCTCGCCAACGGCATTTCGCCCGCGGACGTGATGGAGCGCGGGCGCGATCTCACGTTCCCCGACAGCGTGATCGAGTACTTCGAGGGTCGTATCGGACAACCGCCCCACGGCTTCCCCGAGCCGCTGCGCAGCCTCGTCCTGAAGGAGCGGCCGCGCATCGACGGCCGGCCCGGGGAAGATCTCGCGATGGCCGATTTCGAAGCGACTAACGCCGACCTGGCCCGGCGCCTCGAACAGGCGCCGACCCGCGCCGATTGTCTGTCGTATCTGCTCTACCCGAAGGTCTTCCTCGAGTTCATCGAGCAGCGAAAGCGCCACGGCACCCACGTCACCGTGCTCCCGACGACCGCCTACTTCCACGGCATGGCGCTCGCCCAGGAGCTCCACCTCGAGCTCGAGCCGGGGCAGTCCCTCGTCGTCCGCCTCGTCGCCATCGGCGACGTCGACGCCGAGGGCAAGCGCGCGCTCTTCTTCGACATCAACAGCCAGCCGCGGCGCATCATGGTCCAGGACAAGGCGGTCGGCGTCCTCATCGAGAAGCGCGCCAAGGCGGATCCCGAGGATCCGTGCCAGGTAGGCTCGCCCTTGCCGGGGCTGCTCGCGTCCCACGTCCACGCCGAGGGCGACATCGTCGCCGCGGGCGAGCGCCTGTGCGTGATCGAGGCGATGAAGATGGAGTCGAGCGTGACAGCACCCATCGGCGGCCGGATCAAGAAAATCCACGTCCCGGCCCGCGAACACATCGACGCGGGAGATCTGCTCTTCACGATCACGCCCGCGTGATCCCGGCCGAGGCTCGTGCAACCACGATGAAATCCGGTGACTGGATCATCGATGCTCGCGAAATGATCAGCCCGTCAGATGGCCGCGACGAAGCTCATTTCCATTGATTTCAGTGCCTCGTACAGCCGGCGGTCACGGTGCACGGGCCAGCGCAGGTACAACAGTGCGTCGAGTGGGTACCAGAGTGCGACCCAGCCGGCGATGACGAAACCCTCATTCAGGAAGCGCCCCAGGATATCCGGCAGGTGGACCGGCTCCGCGACGATCGTTGACCCGAGAATGCATGCCGCGAGGAACACGCTGCCGCGCGCGAGGGTCGCGTAGCCTTCGCGTCGCAAGCTGACAGACTGGTCCGTCAGTTGCCCGATGCGAGTGTCGCAATAACACTGCAATGCTTCCCGGCAGCGGGACTCGAGGTCGGGTGCGAGTTGCGGGTGCGGCAGCACGATCTTTGCGCGAACCGTACCCCGTGGCCGCGCACGCAGCTGATGCAGCATGCGGTCCATACCTGATTCGGCATGGCTGCGGCCAGCGAACGGATCGAGCTCCGGTGCCAGGAACAGTTCGCGTATGTCGTCGAGATTCAGCGTGATCTCGTGGGTCCTGGTACCCGCCATATCGTCGGAGCCTCGGGCCAATATAGACCTGCTGCGTCGTCAAGCGCGTTGTGCGCTCGACGAATCTCCACGAGCGTAAATCAGAATGTCGAATTCAGCGCGTTCGTCTCGGCGCGAGTTCGCGTAACGGAGCGCCGAGGGCGAGATCCTGAAGGTGCACAACGTCGACTTCGACTCCCGCCGGCTGTACTTCGTCGCGCACGATCGACCGCTGCTCGGCTGGTTCGTAGAGCCGTATCTCGGCGGGCGGATCACCGCCGCATTCAACGGCAGCGATGGCAAGCGGATCGAGCGCGAGCGCCCTCCGCGCGACGTGGTGAATAGGAAGAATCAACGGTGTTTTCCTCGCCGCCGGTAAGTTCACTTATGCAACCCGACCCACCCAGGGGCTTGTTCGGGGGCCGTTCGGGGATGCCGCTCGTCGTCCCGGGCGAATTGACCCGCAACCCTGCGACTTCGTATGCTCGTTCGCGAATCTCCGCGGAGGCATCAACCTTGTCCGCCCTCCTTCGTGTCTTCGCAGTCCTCTGCGCGTCCGGCTTCGTGATGGCCGTCGCCCTGATTCCGGTCTTCGCGGCACGAGCCGGGCTTCTCGATCGGACCTTCGATTTCGCCCTCGTCGGGGACATGCCCTACACGCTCGAAGATCTTCCGCGCTTCGAACGTCTCGTCCGGGACGTGAATGGCCAACGACCCCGGGTCGAGTGGGTTCTTCACGTCGGCGACATCCGGGGCGGCGGCAAGGTTCCCTGCACGGACGAGATCCTCTCGGGTCGCTTCGCCCTGATGCAGCGATTTGCGGGGGCCTTCGTGCTCACGCCCGGCGACAACGATTATCTCGATTGCCGAAACGTCGATCCCCACGAACGCCTCGGCTACCTGCGCAAGCTCTTCTTCCCGATTCCAGCCAGGACGACTGGGGGCCGGCCGATGAAGGTCGACTCGCAATCGACGCGGAAGGGATTCGAGGAATTCGTCGAGAACGCGAGGTGGACGAAGGGCGGCGTCGTCTTCGCGACCTTCCATGCGCTGGGGGTCGATCGGCTTCCTGACCCGCATCCCGAGCTGACGACCGCGCGCAACGCGGCAGCGATCGCCTGGATCGAGGCGGCCTTCGAGCACGCCCGCCGGATCGATGCCCCGGGCCTCTTCCTCGCGACGCAGGTCGATCCGTGGGTCGTGACCGGGCCGCCCGGTGCCGCACGCCTCGTCTGTCGTGGTCGGCCCGGG
>JANNQH010000588.1:0-1703 GCA_031400655.1 Deltaproteobacteria bacterium
GATCGGGATCCGGCCCATCTTGTATGGGCGGGTCCCGTAGAGCGCGCTCGCCTTGCGCACACCGATCGCGTTCCCGAGGAAGATCTGCATTTCGGTCTTCCAGAACAGGGAGTCCGCCAGCGAGGCCGCCAGGGCAGCCGTCGGCTCCCCTTCGAGGGCGATCCTGCGGCCGTCGCGGGTCTCGAAGGAGCGGGAATCCAGACTTGCAAAGACTTCGAAGCTTCCCGTCAGCTGGCCGCCCATGAGACCGGCGATGGGCTTGTCGATCACGACAACTGCCGTCAGCGGCACGAGATCGCCGGGGCCGAGCGGCACGACCGGCACGTGGCCCGGCAGCGGTCTGACCCTGGCCGCGATCGGCGAGCCGATCCCGGGATTGCGATAGCGGTTGCGGATCCCGGTGACCTGGAGCTCGGTGACCGGTCGAAGGTCGTAGAATTCGTTGCCATCCATCTGCAGCGCATCCGGCCGCACCGCCAGCCGGATCTCTCCGAAGGGGAGGTCGATTGCCACATCGTCCTGGCCCTTGAACGCGATCAGTCCGCCAGCGGTACGGTGGAACGCCGACGTAAGGGCCCGGTTGTACAGGTCCGCCGCGATCCGCGTGCGCGGATCCAGGGCGTCGAGCGGAGGGCGGCCATCTTCCGGAAAGAGCATCGCCCACGCATAGATCATCGCCGCCGCATAGCCTGACCGAAGCTTCGTGCGCTCGGCACGCAGGAAGGAGAGCTCTGCCAGAGCAAAGAGCGACCCGGACGGAAAATTCTCCGCTCGCGCTGCCCCATGCAGGATCGAGAGGGCCGTGACCGGTTGATCCTCGTAGGTCTGGATGAGGTCGAAGCGCCGCAGCTCGTTCTGGGTGTAGTCACTGGCATGGCTATCCGTGAGCGCGCTTCGCGTGAGATAGCGCTGGACGTCCCGCGCCTTCTTCGGGCGCACGCCGACCGGGCTGGCACACGCCACGCCGAAGAGGGCGACGAGCACGACAGCAGCGACGGCCCTGAATTCAGATGCGATCATCGAAGAACTCCCAGCTCTCGGCCGCGGACGCTCGCCTCGGGATTCGAGGTCGCGGCATGCGAATCGGCGCGTTGACGCTAGCATCGCAAACCTCCGGGGCGCAGGTCGGCGATGCGAATCGGCGGCTGATTGCGGCGACCAGCCGAACTCGACAATAAAGAGGATTCCACGTGAAGACGACCGCCCGCGTGCTTCTGGCGATGCTGATTCTCGGGCTCACCGCCTGGGCCGCCCTCGCCCTGTACTTCGGGCCGTTCGCATCCGCGGCCGGAGCGATCGTCCTCGCCGCGAGCGGACTGGCCGCCGTCGTCGCCGCTGTGCGCCGACACATGTCCTGGATCCCGATCGCCGTCTTTGGAGCGATCTTCGTTGCCTTCCTGTTCGTCTGGGGGACCATCCGGCCCTCGAATGACCGCGACTGGCAGCCCGACGTCAAAGAACTGCCCTACGCGACCTTCGAGGGCGACATGGTGACGCTCCACAACATCCGCAACTTCGACTACCGAACGGACGTCGACTACACCCCGCACTACTACGACAAGACCTTCGATCTGCGCGAGCTCGACGAGGTCGACCTGATCTCCGTCTATTGGATGGGCGACGCCATCGCCCACGTCATGCTGAGCTTCGGGTTCGGCGGGCACGACTACGTGACCGCCTCGATCGAGACCCGCAAAGAGGTC
>JANNQH010000589.1:0-7884 GCA_031400655.1 Deltaproteobacteria bacterium
CTCGTAGGAAAGGCCAAACATGTCCTCGATCACGAGCTTGTGCGAGAGCCCGATGCCGAGGGCGAAGCGCCCGCCCGCCGCCATGTTCGCGGTCATCGCCTCCTGCGCCATCGCGAACGGGTGTCTCGGATAGGTCGGCACGACCGCGGTCCCGAGCTCGATCCGCTGCGTCTCGCGCCCGACGATCGCGAGGGTCAGGATCGCGTCGAGCGCGAAGATGTTCGCCATCCACATGGACGCGAACCCGCGCCGCTCGATCTCCTGGCCGCGGGCCACGAGGGCGTCGATGGTGTTGTTCCTGCCGCTGTCGCCGGACATGATTCCGATGCGCATGGGGGGCCTCCTCGGGGTTTGGCGCAGGCTATCACGTTTCGTTTCCGGGATGTCAGGCGATCGCTCCGCGACGCGAAAGCCTTCGGCCCACGCGCACCGAGTGACGTACGCTTGCCGAGCCGACTCAGACGGAGCATTGCCGCTGGTCGGCAATCCGAGAGACGTCAAGGGGATGACTCGATGGATATTCGCCCATTCAAGAAGTCGGACGAAGCGGCGATGATCCGCCTGTGGGAGCGCTGCGAGCTCACGCGTCCGTGGAACGACCCGCATAGGGACATCCGCCGCAAGCTCGCCGTGCGCCCCGACCTCTTCCTGGTCGGCGCGATCTCGGGTGAGGTCGTCGGATCCGTGATGGTCGGATACGACGGCCACCGCGGGTGGATCAATTATCTCGCGGTCGATCCCGACTATCGGAAGCGGGGATTGGGTCGGTTGTTGATGGCGGAGGCCGAGCTAAGGCTACTCCGGGAGGGTTGCCCCAAGGTCAACCTTCAGGTGCGGGCGACGAATCCCGAGGTCGTCGCGTTCTACCGGGGGCTCGGGTACCAGGTCGAAGAAAGGATCAGCCTGGGGAAGCGGCTGATCGGGGACGAGCCCACATCGGGTTGAAGAAGCGCAATGCCCATGGAAATCAATGCACCCACTCGATGCGTCTTTCCGCATGAAGGTCGCGGCGACATGACCGATGGCCTCCGACTCGTTCTCGAGCGAGCGTTCGGAGCGCTTGGCCTGCATCGCGTCGACGCGAACATCCAGCCCGACAACGAGCGCTCGCTTCGCCTGGTCGAGCGTCTGGGCTTTCGTCGGGAAGGTTTATCGCTGCGATACGTGAAGGTCGGAGGACGCTGGCGTGATCACGAGCGCTGGGCTTTGCTGGCGGAGGAGTGACAATCGACGACCCGACTCCTGTGACCCCACACTCATCCACTTCACCTTCCCGCACCCCCGACGACCGAGTTCAAGAGCAAGAGCTGCCAAGGCCGATCGAGCTGCGCGGGGCCACCGGGTGCCCGCGGACCTCATTGGTACGGAATCCCAACAACTCACCCGCATTCTCGTATCCAAGCGACCCTCTCGGGTGGCTGATTCGAACGCAGCAAACCGACTCGCGCGTCTTCTTCGCAGCGATTCCGCCTGGAATCCATCACGAATGCGCAGGTCACGGCCGCAATCATGTTATAAACAAGAGGGATTGAGCCGAGACCCGCCACTCCTGCGGGCGCTCGGCCGGGGGCCTGAGCGATGCCTCAGCGATGCGCCGCATCGACGCCCGGATTGACAGCGGGTGCTGTGGTCATCCGTTTGATCGTCGCGCTGGCGATGGTTTTCTTGTGCTGGCCGTCGGCAGCCTTCGTCGTTCCACCGGTCCCGCCTCCGACTTTCGCGCCTCATCTCGGCGGTCAGTGGAGCCCCGTCATCGAGTGGCCACACATCCCGATGGCGATGGCCAATCTCCCCGACGGTCGAATCCTGGCCTTCTCTTCGAATGAGCTCAACGCGTTCCCCTTCTCGGGTGACGAATTCACCCATGCGAGCGTCTGGGATCCCAGGACCGGGCAGATCAAATTGGTGCCTCACCCAAGTCACGATCTGTTCTGCGCCGCCGTCGTCACGCTCGAGAGCGGCGAGACCTTCGTCATGGGCGGCCACAACAGCGCCAACAGTCCCTGGGTTTCCTACTACAACTTCCATGAAGACCGTTGGATTCCGTTAGGCCCCGATCAGACCATGAATCGGGGGCGGTGGTATCCGACGGCGGTCTACATGGGATCTGGAAAAGTTTTCATCGCGGGAGGGATCGGGGGCGGTGAATATCCCGAGCTATGGACGCCCGGCGCAGGCTGGAGACTGCTGACGGGAGTCGATCTCTCGAACACGATGCTGTCGCTCGGGGTCATCGATGGTGGCAGCAGTTGGCCCCTTCTCCAGCTGAATCCCAACGGAACGATCTTCCTTCATGGCGGGACGGCGACCATGAATCAAATCGATCCTGTCGGTGGGATCGGCGGGCTCGGGTCGATCACGGATCTCGGGCCCCACGACTTCGGCTGGTTTCCCGGCCAGGGTGTCTCGGTTTTCTACGACGTCGGCAAGATTCTGGTTGCCGGTGGATCGATCAGCAATTCCGATTTTACCGCCGTCACGAATGCCACCCGGATCGATATCACCGGCCCGGGACCCGTCATCACGCCAACCGCCCCGATGAACTTCCCGCGTGTCTTCATGAATGAGGTCCTCTTGCCGACCGGCGACGTATTCGTGGTGGGCGGCAACACGACCGGCTTCTATTTCAGCGACTGGAACGCGATCATGAATCCCGAAGTCTGGGACCCCGACACGAACACCTGGACTTTGCTCAATCCCCACGACCAGGCGCGCACCTACCATTCGACGGCGCTGCTGCTGCTCGACGGCACCGTCATCTCCGGCGGGGGCGGCATGCTGGGACAACCGTGCGATGGACTCGGAAGCCCCGGAGAATGCGGGGGCGACCACTGGAACGCCGAAGTCTACTCGCCGCCCTACCTGTTCAATCCCGACGACTCGCCGGCGACACGACCCGTGATCAGCGCCGCACCTCACGTCGCACGCGTCGGGCGGACCATTGGCGTCCACGCGACCCCGGGCCTCAGCGGCTTCAGCATGATTCGCATGTCGGGCGCAACGCATACCATGAACACGGACCAGAGGTTCTTTCGTCCGGCGACCGTCGAGGCCTCGCCAGGGATCTACAGCCTGACGTTGCACGCCAACGAGAACGTGCTCGTGCCGGGCTATTGGATGCTCTTCGCGATGGACGGCGAGGTGCCTTCGATCGCAAAGTCGGTCCAGATCGTCAACGACGGCACACCCCGTGGCCCACCCATCGAAGGAAGACATAACGAGGTCGGTGACGAGGTCCTGTTCCAGATCGAGGTCGAGGATCCCGATGGAAACCCGATCACCTTCTCGGGCTCCGGTTTACCCGACGGACTTTCGATCTCGAGCACGAACGGCGTCATCGCGGGGACGACCACGACTCCCGGCCTCTACAACGTCTCGATCATCGCGCTGGACGGTACGGACGCCGTCAACATCGATTTTCAGTGGGTCGTTTCTACGGAGCGCAGCGAAGCGGGTACGCTGAGCTCAGTCCCGAACACATGGACCACGGTGTCACTGATTCACGCCTACGACCAGCCGGTCGTCGTGATGGGTCCGCCCAGCGCAAACGACCCCGAGCCGGTGACGGTTCGCGTGCGCAACGTCACGTCGAACAGCTTCGAGTACCGGATCGAGCGATGGCCCTACCAGGGCGGTGCGCCCGGTAGTGAATCGGTCTCCTACCTGGTCGTGGAGGCGGGCGAGTACTCGATTCCGGGCGGCGGCACGTTCGTGGCGGGCATCGCCACGGGCGTCGATTTCCAGCATCCAAAGCCCGAGTCATTCAGCGCGGGCGCCTTCGCAGCGACGCCGACCGTCCTGACCCAGATCGCCACGACGAATGCCGGGCTCGGTTCACCACCCACAACAGCGCGTGTTGAGAACGTCTCCGCCACGGGCTTCACCGTTCGCATCCAGGAGCAGGAGCAGGACGATCAGAACCTGCCGGAAGAGGACGTGCATTGGATTGCCATCGAGCCAATGCTGGTCTCCGGGCTGCTCGAGACGGCGATCTCACCCACTCCCGTCGACGAATCGTCCGTCGCGGTGAATTTCGGAGAAGCTTTCGCGGGCCTGCCGCGGCTGTTCGCCAATCTTCAGACGATCGAGGAAATCGACCCCGTCACGGTTCGACACACGACTGCGTCGGCCGCTGGATTTCAACTCTTCGCGCAGGAGGAAACGTCGGCGGATCAGGAGATCGACCATGCGCCGGAGACGTTCGGGTGGCTCGCCCTCGATCCCCTGGCCACGACGCTCGGACTGCTCCCGCTGTTCAATGAACCGCCTTCGGTCGTGACACCCACGAGCCAGACCCATTACCGTGGGAGCACGGTCTCGCTCTTCGTGCAGGCAGCCGATCCGGAGGGAGGGACGCTGACGTTCTCGGCGACCGGACTCCCGCCGGGTCTCCAGATCGACGCCAGCACGGGGGAAGTTTTCGGAACGACCTCGGGTTCCGGATCGTTCGTGGTGAGCGCGACCGCGACCGACCCGAACGGTGACAGCGGCTTCGCCGTCTTTTTGTGGACCGTAGAGGAGCCCCTCGAGCTCGTGGCCTTCCCGACTCCGCCGAAGCTGCACGGCACTTCGATCGACTACACCGCCGTCACGAACATCCTCGGGAGCTTCGAATACGACTGGGAGTTTGGCGACGGCTCGCCGCCGACGGGCCCATCCACTTCGCCGTCGACCGAGCATGTCTTTGCAGCAGCAGGTCGCTATGTCGTGACGTTGACCGTGAGCGACCCAGCCACCTCGCAGGTCGATGTCCGGCAATTCGTCCAGATCGTGGCTTCGCCTCCCACGACTTCGGCACCGACTGCCAGCAGCTCGATCAGCTACGAGTCCGCGAACGACCGCGTCTGGGCGGTGAATCCAGACAACGATTCCGTCGCCGTGATCGACGCGCTCACGCGGACCCGGGTTGCCGAAATCGCGGTCGCCGCCGGTCCCCGCACGCTCGCGATCGCGGGGAACGGCAAGATCTGGGTCGCCTGCAAAGAGGCGTCGGTCGTCGAGATCATCGACCCGGTCACGCTCAGCGTGATCCAGACGATCGACCTGCAGGACGGCGCGAGTCCCTACGGCATCGTCTTCGATCCGGCCGGCACGACTGCTTTCGTCGCCCTCGAGGACGCCGGAAAGATCCTGCGGTTGGACGGCCTGACGGGCGCGCAGCTCACGTCCCAGAACGTCGGGCGCAACGTGCGTCATCTCTCCGTGACGGCCGACGGGAGCATGCTGCGAGCCACGCGATTCGTGACGCCGCCGCTGCCGGGCGAAGGGCTCGGGGTTCCGCAGACGCAGTCCGGCGGAAATCCGCTCGGAGGCGAGCTGCTGAGCCTGGATGCTGCGACGCTCGAGATCGGACCGACCACGATTCTCCGCGTGCATCTGACCTCGGACACCGAGCAGAATGCCCGCGGTGTTCCCAACTATCTCGGCGCTCCCGTCATCTCACCCGACGGAACGCATCTGCTCGTCCCGTCGAAGCAGGACAACATCCTGCGAGGTGGTTTTCGAGACGGGCTCGCCCTCGGCCACGATTCCAGCGTGCGAGCCATCTCGTCTCGGGTCACGCTCCAGACCGGCCTCGAAGACGTCGCTGCCCGCATCGATTACGACGATGCAAGCGTCGCGAGCGCCACGCTCTTCAGCGCCTTCGGCGCCTACGTCTTCACGACGCTCGAAGGGAATCGGCAGCTCGCCGTCAGCGATCCCTTCACGCATGTGGAGCTGCAGCGGGTCGATACCGGGAGGGCTCCCCACGGCGTCACGCGTTCTCCCGACGGATCAACGCTCTTCGTCGACAACTTCATGGATCGCAGCGTGTCCGTATTCGATCTGACCCGCTTGATGGACTTCAACGACGCTGCTCTGCCTCTGACGGCCACGGTCTCGAAGATCGCTGCCGAGACCCTTCCCGCGAACGTTCTGCTCGGTAAACAGCTCTTCTATGACGCCGTCGATCCCCGCCTATCACGCCAGACCTACATGTTCTGCGCGGCCTGCCACGCCGACGGCCGCCAGGATGGCCGGACCTGGGACTTCACCCAATTCGGTCAGGGCCTGCGCAACACGACCGAGCTCGTGGGTCACGGCATTGGACAGGGCCGTCTTCATTGGGCGGGTAATTTCGACGAGGTGCAGGATTTCGAAGCCCAGATCCGCGCGTTCGGTGGCACAGGATTGCTCTCCGAATCGGATTTCCAGGCGACCCAGATTCCGCTGGGGCCGCCCAAGGCGGGGCGCAGTGTCGAGCTCGATGCACTGGCCGCGTACGTCGAATCCCTGACGACGGCCGGAGCGAGTCCGGCGCGTGCCGGCAACGGCACCTTCACGCGGGACGCGCTGGTCGGTCGAGCACTCTTCGAGAGCAAGAGCTGCGGAAGCTGCCACCGCGGTCCCGAATTCACCGACAGCGAGCTCGGCATCGCGCACGACGTCGGGACCCTGAAGCTCTCGAGTGGTCCGCAAACGGCTCTCGACACCCCGACACTGCGCGGCCTCTGGCGTACGGGGCCCTATCTCCACGATGGCTCCGCCGCCACGCTCGAGGCTGCCGTTGCGGCGCATGACTCGAGCTCGCTGCTGCCCGCTGAGCGGGTATCGCTGGCCGCCTATCTCGAGCAGGTCGACGATGCGGAGGAGAGCGCGCCGAATTCGAGCCCCGTCGTCGTCTTGACGAGCCCGGCGGGCGGTAGTTCGGCCAACGCGGGCACGCCCGTCGCTCTCGGCGCGACAGCGACGGACTCCGAGGACGGCGATCTCACGGCGTCGATCGTTTGGGCTTCGGATCGCGACGGTGCGCTGGGATCGGGAGGCAGTCTGAGCGTGAGCAGCCTGTCGGTCGGCAGCCATCTGTTGACGGCTTCGGTCACGGACAGCGGAAATAAAACGGGCGAGGACCAGGTCGACCTCATGATCCTCGTCAATGTCGGCCCGACCGTCACGATCACGAGCCCGGTCGACGCATCAACCGTCACCGAATCGCTGCCCGTCGTGTTGGCTGCGACGGCGACGGACCCCGAGGACGGGGACCTGAACGCGAACATCGTCTGGACGTCCAACCTCGCCGGACCGCTGGGAACGGGAGCGAGCCTGAGTCTCACGACGCTCGCACCGGGCGTTCACGCACTGACCGCCATGGTCGTCGATACGGGCGGTCTGCCGGACAGCGAAACCGTCCAGCTCACGATCGCCGTCAACGCGGCGCCGAGCGTCACGATTGCATCGCCCGGCAACGGCTCGACGAGAACCGTAGATACCCCGGTCAGCTTCGTTGCCACCGCCAATGACCCAGAGAACGGCAATCTGAGCGCGTCGATCGCCTGGACGTCGAGCCTCGACGGCCCCCTCGGAGTCGGCGGGAATCTCGCTTTGAGCACTCTCTCGCTCGGCACGCACACTTTGACGGCCGGGGTGACCGACAGTCTCGGCCTCGCTGGCAGCGCTCAGGTCACGCTGACGATTGCCGTCAACACGCCGCCGAGCGTGACGATCACGGCGCCCGTCGGCGGCTCGACCGCAACCGAAGGTGCCCTCGTCGGTCTCGTCGCGACCGCCACTGATACCGAGGACGGCAACCTCGCCACGTCGATCGTGTGGACATCGAGCCGCGACGGAGCTCTCGGAACCGGCGGAACGTTAGGCCTGAGTACGCTTTCGATCGGAGCACATACGCTGACGGCCTCGGTCGTCGACAATCGCGGCCTCGCAGGTACCGCCCAGGTCACGCTGATCATCGCCGCCAACGGGGCGCCGAGCGTCACGATCACATCTCCCGCCGGTGGCGCCACGTTCAGCGAAGCGGTTCCCGTCGGTCTGGTTGCCCACGCCAGCGATCCCGAGGACGGAGATCTCTCCGCGTCGATCGCCTGGTCCTCGAACCTCGACGGCCCG
>JANNQH010000590.1:0-3259 GCA_031400655.1 Deltaproteobacteria bacterium
ATCGGGTGGTCGCCGAGCCCGGTCGATCCAGCACGATCGAGGGTTTCGATCGGCATTTCACGAGGAGACTCTTCCATGGCAATGAATCCCAGTCGGTCTCTCCGAATCCTGCTCCTCTGCGTACGCCAAACTGCCGCCACTCGGGCCAGGACGGCGCTAGTCGCCGTCTTTGCCGCGAGCCTGCTCACGGGGGCGGTGGCGCCGCTGGTCGCGGCTCAATCCGTGATCTCGCTGTCCCCGGACGTGACGATCCCGATCGGCGCCGGCAATCTCGTGACGGCGGACCACGCAGTAGCCGTCGACAACCAGCTCGGGATCGTCGCGCTCCAGAACCTGGGCGCGATCCCCGATGCCGCGGACGTGATCGGCTACGCCGAGGGCGCGAGCGGCTCGAAGCTGCTTACCTTCGATACGACCGTCTCGCTCGCGGGCGGCGTCGTGGCGCGGCCGGGTGACGTGGTGGCTCTGAACGGCAGCACCTACTCGATTGTCTTCTCCGCCGCGCAAGCGGGTCTCGCACCGGGCGTGCAGACCGACGCACTGGCCAGCGCGTCGACGGGCGGATTGCTGCTCTCGTTCGATACCGACGTGAGTCTCCCCGGCGCGCTTCATGTAGCGGACGAGGATCTGGTCCGATGGAGTGGGACGACGTTCAGTCTCGCGCTCGACGGGTCGTCGGCGGGAATGAGCCGTGCGCTCGACGTCGATGCGGCCGACGATCTCGGGACGTCGACCTTCCTGGTTTCGTTCGACTCGGGGGGCTCTATCGGTTCTGTCTCGTTCGCCGACGAGGACGTCCTTCGTTATTCGAACGGAACGTGGACCCTCGAGCGCGATGGCTCCGCGGCGGACGCGGACTGGGTTGCCGCGAATCTCGATGCGATGCAGATGGTTCCGGAGATCGACCGCGGGGCGATGCTCATCGTCGGGATTGTCTTTCTCGGCCTGATGGGTGGGCGCCTGCGGCGACGGCGCGCCGCCGGATCCGGGCTCGTCCAGGCGACCGCGCTCGGGATCGGAGCGATCGCGCTCCTCGCGGCGCTGCCGGCCCGGGCGAGCGAAGGCGTGCTCGAGATCCATCAGACCTGCGCGCTCAACGGCGGCTGCTTTCCGGGAGACACGGCGGGATTTCCCGTGACGATCACGGCGAGCGGAAGCTATCGGCTCTCGAGCAATCTGACGATGACGGACGTATTCTCGAACGGGATCGCCGTGAATACGAGCAACGTCTCGATCGACCTCAACGGCTTCGCGGTGATTGGACAGATCGTGTGTAGCGGGACGCCGACCACTTGCGCGCCGACGCTTGCGGGAGGTACTGGAATCCTGGGCAGCGATCCGAGAAAATTCATCCGGGTTCGAAACGGGACCGTTCGGGGAATGGGGAACGGCGGCGTGGACCTCGGTTCAGGATCGGAGGTGACTGATCTCCGAGTCACGTCGAATGGGGGCAGCGGCATCGTCGTTCGGAACGATGCCGTCGTATCGGGAAACCTCGTGTATCAAAATGGGCTCGTGGGAGTGGTCGCAAGAGGCGGATCCGTCGTGACGAATAATGCGGTGTCACGCAACGGCACGGATGGAATCGGCGACGGTGCGAACTTGCTCAACCACGTAGGGGTCCTGGCGTCCGGAAACTCCGTCTACCAGAATGGAGTTGATGGACTGGTCTTGGTCGATGAAGGCTCGAGCATCACCGGAAACACGGTCTACGACAACGGGCAGCATGGCATCCTCGCGGGCGATGGCGCGATGGTCAACGGCAACACGATGGTCTCCAACGCTAATTTCGGACTTTCGAACTTTGGGAGTGGTGCCGTCACTTTCACGGACAACGTGATGTCGGGCAATTCCGCCAATGTGGAATCGGGATCGGGGATGTTCGACCGGGGCGGCAACTCCTGCGGCGGGACGGCGACTTGCCCGTGAGCTCGCGGGCGATGCCGAGGTCGATGAGCAGATCCATGGCCGAGGATGCGGTGGGAAAGGCGACGCCGGTTACGCGGGCGATTTCGGGCATGGAGAGGATCGGGCGCGCCTTGATCACCTCATGCACTCGGAGCGCGGAGCCCGCCCGGCGGCCGCGCTTAGCCTCGATCGTTGCGCGATCGTTCTGGAAGACATTCGACAGACGTCGTGCGGTGTCGGCCGCAGCGTCGGCCGTGAGTCGGACACCTTCGAGAAAGAAGGCAAGCCAGGTCTCCCACTCGCCCTCACGTCGGACGAGATCGAGTAGCGCGTAGTGTTCCGTGCGACGCTGCTTCAGATAGAGACTGAGATAGAGAAGCGGCTCGCGTAGTAAACCGGCGTGGCAGAGCAGGAGCGTGATCAGGAGTCGGCCGACGCGGCCGTTACCGTTGAGGAACGGGTGGATCGTCTCGAACTGCACGTGAGCGAGACCGGCGCGCACGAGGACGGGAAGTCCGTCGCCTTCGGCGTGAAGAAACCGCTCGAAATCCGTCATGCAGTCGGGCACGGTGTCTTGCGACGGCGGGACGAAGGCGGCCTGGCTTGGCCGGCTGCCGCCGATCCAGTTCTGCGAAGGGCGAAACTCGCCCGGATCCTTCCCGCTGCCGCGTCCGCGCGAGAGGATGACGCCATGGATCTCGCGGATCAGGCGATTCGAGAGCGGAAATCCATCGCGCAGTCGCGCGATCCCATGATCGAGCGCCGAGACGTAGTTGGAGACCTCGACGACGTCATCGAGCGGAACGCACGGCCCCTCGTCGAGCTCGAAGAGCAGAAGATCCGAGAGCAAGGATTGGGTCCCCTCGATCTGCGAGGAGAGGACCGCTTCCTTGCGGACGTAGCTGTAAAGGAAGAGCGACCGGTCGGGGAGCAAGGTCGAGACGCCGTCCAGGCGGCCGACGGCGAGGATCGCCGACTCAAGGATTCGCTGAAGCTCGCCATCGAAGGAGAGGGAAGGGACCGGAGGAAGCGGGGCAGGCACAAAGGCGCGAACCGATTCGCCCCCGGCACTTGTCTCCTGGTAGCGACCTGTCTCGCCTCGTCGAATCTCGCCCTGGCCCGCTGTTCAAGAACTTTGAATAGGCGGCAACACTGTTAAGACTTGGAGCTCGAAATGTAAATAGTGGATCGATTTGATCGCCCAGATGTCACCCACAGGTGAGATTCGCCGTCCAAATCCCTGCTCGATCCTTCAAAGCACCCCTTACCCCGCATCCCCCATCAGCGTGCTGCCCGTCATCAGGATCGACATGTCGCTGGCGCAGAAGAGGACGACGCGGGCGACGTCGTC
>JANNQH010000591.1:0-2018 GCA_031400655.1 Deltaproteobacteria bacterium
TCGTGCTATCGACGGCGGCCGATTCGGCCATGCGGGCGTGGATCGCGGAGAACCGGAAGGGCAAGCACGGGGCGCATGCGTACTCCGCCGAGGAGTACGGCTTGTCGGAGGAGGAGATCGGGCGGCGGTTCGGTTCGATCTGACGAAAGTATGCTGATCTCGGCGAGGCGCGATCCACCCGTCCCTCGGAAACGAAATAATGCCCCGGAGCGCAGCCGGCGGTTGGGGCCCCGACGATGTCGAGGAGATTACAGCGCTCGTCCCGACTGGCGTCGCACGAGCGGGCGGATCAGGTCAGCACCGCGTTGCCACGCACATGTTGTCACCGAGCGAGGTCCCTCCAGAGATCTGAGGAACGACTGCATTGCCCGTCGCAACATTCTTGGTGACGAGAATGAGGGAAGAGCCTGCTTGGATCCCTGTCCCTCCATTGTCCGTGCTGAGGTTTTGGATCAGAGAACCGCCGTGTGACGTCCCGCCCATGAAGACGCCCTGGCTGCGGTTACCCCGCGTCTCGCTGTCGACGAGCCATCCACCGTCGTTCATGGAAATTCCGTACAGCATGTTCGCTACGCTAACGCTGTGAGAAACCCGTCCAAGAGGACCCATTTCGATGCCGTGCCAGCCGCAAAACAACACCCGAACGTTGTCAACCTCAGAAGAGGGACCAGTCAAATAAATGCAACCTCCACCCATTCCCGTCACGCTGCCGTTCCGCACCGTGACGAGATACTGGGAAGATTGGATGCCCGGTACTCCCTGCACCAAGGTGCATCCGAGGACGGGGTATCCGCTGCACGTATTCGTGCCGTCCACCGAGAAGCCACCCAGTTCGAGCGTCACGAAATTCGAATCGATCTGGATCGCTTTCGTGTTAGTGGGTACGCTGAGATTGCCGGTCAGCCGGTAGCTCCCGCGACTCGCGATGGTTACAGGCCATCCACCCGCATCGCCCGGGAAGCATCCATCCGCCGAAGTGGCGCACGCCTGGTTGATCTCCAGTACGCCGTCGCTGGCCAAGGCGGGAGTGGCGAAGGCCAGGAAGAACAGAAAAGACAGCAGCGAGCGCATGGGATTCTCCTTCGAGGGATGAACTCAGCAGTATGCGCGCGACGTACGGCAAAGATCAAGCGCAAGTCCAAGGCAACGGGACAACGGGTTTCGGATACAGCGATGGGACTGAGGGCTCTTTGCGAAACCTCGTCGCTGCAATCCCAGTGAGCCTCCGGCCGCTCCGATGGCTGGACGACGCCTCAACCGCCGCGGCGACACATGTTCAAGCGCGGCGTCGCGAGATCCCCGTGATGCCGAGGATCCCTGCGGCGAGCATCGCAAGGGCTGCCGGCTCCGGGACCTGCAGCGCATCCATATCCGCCGGTCCCCAGTCTGCGTCGGCGTTCGAGCCGTCGAATTCGAGGCTCCAGGTCCCGCCGACGTAGCGCAGGATGTCCTCGTCCTGGAACGTGATCGCGCCGACCGTGCCGGCCGTGTCGAAGGAGACGAGGTAGGCGCCGCCGATGTCCTGGGCGCCGTCGACGTCGAGGGCGCGGTCCATGCCGACGGCCGAGCCGTCGAGAACCATCGTGTAGGTCGAGCCGACAACCTTGACGAGATCCTCGTCCGCCGCCGTGATGCCGCCGGGAAGACTGACGTCCGTGTCGAAGGAGAGGACGAGGCCGTTATTCGTCGTGGTGCCGATCGCATCGATCTGGACGCCGCTCGGGATGCCCTGGACCGAGCCGTCGAAGCGGATCGAGTGGGTCGCGCCGTTCCAGGCGACGACGTCGCTCGGGCTCGCGACGACGCCGCCGGAGAGCGTGGCCGTGGTATCGAGGGAAAAGAGGAACGTTCCGCCGCCGGCATCCGCATAGCCCGTGACGTCCGCCGATTCGGGAATCGTGCCGAGGTTCTGCAGCGCGACGACGCCGAGCTGGTTGTCGGCGGCGACGGCGTTGTCGCTCGTCACGACGTTGCCGACGCCGAGGGCGATCGTGACGTCGGGGGAGGCGGCGATGACG
>JANNQH010000592.1:0-2962 GCA_031400655.1 Deltaproteobacteria bacterium
CGCTCCGTGGAGCTCCTCATCGCCAAGATCGTCGAGAAAAAGAATCCCGCCGCCGTGAAGGAAATCAGCGCCCTGATACCTGTCACGAAGGACAACGTGGAAGCCTACGCCAAGAACTGGGACAAGTGGCTGCCGAAATGATTCGCGCGGTGCGCGAATCATTTAGTTGAAGTCCAAAGTTTAAGTTGAAGTCATTGACGATGCAGCCGCTGCCGCGCCTGCGCATCGCGGGCAGGACCCGCTTCACACAGCGAATCGCGCCGAAGAGATTCGTCTGCATCACCCGTTGCATCTGCTCGATGCTCTCGTCCTCGACGGCATCGATGCTGTAGATGCCCGCGTTGTTGACGAGTGCGTCGATCGAATCGGCATGCTCGTCGAAGACTGCGGCCACCGACGCGTCGTCGTCGACGTCGAGGGCCAGCACCGTGATCGGAAGCCGCTGCTCGCTGGCCACCTTCGCGAGGTCGCAGGCCCCGGGCTTGCGCATCGTCGCGACGACCTCGTGGCCCGCGCGCGCCAGCAGGAGCGCCGTGTCGTAGCCGATTCCCCGGCTGCATCCGGTGATCAGGACCTTGGACATGGTGTGTGCTCCTTCCCGGGGTGGTAATGGGCTCGGCGGGCCTGGCCGTGGCGGCCGTGGCTCCCGGGGCGGGGATCGTGCTTCCAGTCTGCGCCAGAGCGGGTGCCGCTGCCACGCCTGTCCGGTGCCCGTTTCTTGACTTCCCTCGTGCCAGCGATCGACGCTGGGCCGATGTCTGCGTACCATCGCCGTTCGACGTCCCCTGGACGAATCGGAAACGCAGCGAGTAGAGGCACGAGACGAGCATGACAGTCGAATACGATCCCTTCTCCCACGAAGTCATCCACGGCGACAACCACGCTGTCTACAAGCGGCTGCGCGAGGAGTCGCCAGTCCACTTCATGCCGCGCTGGGACGCCTTCGCGCTGTCCCGCTTCGAGGACGTGTGGTGGGCCTGTGAGGGTGATTTCGTCTCGAACGCCCGGGGCGCCACCTCTGCGATGCTGTTGACGAAGGTCCAGCCTGTCTTGCCGCTCTTGAACAACATGGATCCGCCGGACCACACGAAGCTGCGCGGCGGGCTTCGCAAACATTTCATGCCCGCCCGCATGCGCTCCCTCGATCCCTGGATCCGCGATGTCGTGACGGGTCTGCTCGATCAGTGGTCGAGCGGCGACCGGGCGGAGTTCGTCGAGGATTTCGCGCAGCGCCTCGCGATGCAGGTTGGCTGCAAGGTGATCGGCCTCCCGGTCGAGGACGAGCTCCTTCTCCGCCGGATGGTCAGCGGCTTCTTCGCGCGCAAGCCGGGCCAGGCGGGCATGACTGAGGAAGGGCTCGCGGCGATGCTGGAGATGAACGACTACCTGCGTCGAATCTCGGTCGAGCAGCGGGCGAAGCCCCCGACCGAACCCAATGCGATCACGGTCCTGCGCGAGTATCGCGACTCGAACGGCCACGCCCTCGACGACGACGCCATCGGCTCGCATCTCTCGCTCCTCTTGATCGGAGGGACCGACACGCTGCCGAAGGTGCTCGCGAACCTGATGCTCCGGCTCGAGCAGAATCCCGGCCAGCGCGCGGAGCTCGCGGGCAATCCGGAGCTCGCGGTGCCGGCCTTCAACGAGGCCGTGCGGATCGATATGCCGACTAACAACATGTGTCGGTTGATCACGCGGGACGTCGAGCGCCAGGGCGTGACAATGCATGCGGGGCAGGTGCTCGTGCTGTTGTACACGGCCGCGAACCGCGATCAGCGTGAGTTTCCCGATCCCGACCGCTTCGACCTGCACCGCAATCCTCCCCGTTCCCTCGGCTTCAGCCACGGCCACCACGCCTGCATCGGCCTCCACGTCGCGCGCAAGGAAGGCGAGATCGCGATCGAGCAGATCCTCGCCCGCTTCCCGAAATACGAGATCGACAAGTCGCGTCTCGAGACCTACGCGACGGAGTTCGTGAAGGGCTATTCGGCGATGCCGCTCCGCTGGTAGCGCCAGTCCTTCCGGATGAAGGGCAGTGCACGGGGGACGTCGAGCCGTCGGAAGGTTTTCGCTTGGATCCGCAACCCGAGCCGCGCGTGCAGAGCGCCGAGACACACGCCCCCTTCTACACGCGCTACGGCCTGACGCGCACCGGCGACCGCGAAGCCCCGCTCGTGATCGCACCCTATCCGGAGATCCGCCGCCACGGCCAGCTGCGCGCCGCGGTCGTCGCCGCCGCGGTCGACCTCGTGGGCAGCTTCTTCACCCGCGAGGCGGCTGGCACCGACATCCTCTACACGACCGATCTGTCGATCCGGATGCCGCGGCCGGGCCCGCCGGCGGAGCTCCGCACCCGCGGCCGGCTCCTGCGCCGCGGGCGCACCGGCGTGACGACGGCGGTCGAGCTCCTGACCGGCGACGAATTCGGGGATGAGGTCTGGGCCTACGGCGAGACGACCTTTGCGCGCCAGCCGCGTGCGGCGGATGACCGGGTCTCGCCGGCGGAGCTGGCTCTGCCAGACACCTTCGCGCGCCACCCGCTCTCGCGTCCCCTCGAAGACGAGGTCGGCATCGAGATCGTCGATGCGGCGCGCGGCGAGGTCGAGCTCGTGCTGCGCCCCCAGGTCTTGAATCGGGAGGCCACGCTCCAGGGCGCGCTCGTGGCGCTGTTGGTCGAGCGAGCGGCGGAGGCGATTGCCGAGCATCGGCTCGCCACGCCTCAGCGCGTGACGGAGCTGGACCTTCGCTACCTCGCGACCGCCAAGGTCGGCCCCGTCCGCTCACGCGCCGCCTTCATCGGCGAGGCCAAAGACGGCATGCTGCGGGTCGAATTGCTGGATACTGGCCGCGAGGATCGCTTGACGGCGACGGCGCTGCTGCGCGTCGCGGCGGCGCGCTAGCGTCGCGGGTGATGGCGAATCCGACGAGCACGACGAACGCGCAGAGCCCGCCGATCCCGAAA
>JANNQH010000593.1:0-1817 GCA_031400655.1 Deltaproteobacteria bacterium
TCGAGGAACGTTCGTCGAAGCGTCCCTCGGCGAGCAGCGAGAAGGCGTGGTGGCCGGCGAGCAAGTCTCGCTCGAGGCGTGCGCCGCTGCGGGCCGTCAGGTTGTGGACGTCGGTCTCGGTGTCGATCGCTTCGGCGCCGATGAAGGCATCCGGGTCACGGTAGTCGTTCCCCTCGTAGCGGTGGGAGAGCCCGAGGTCGACCGATGCGCCGGGGAGCGCGGCGAGTGGCGCGTCGAAGGCGACGCTCGTCAGCGAAGAGATGTCGCGTTCCTGCGAGTGCGGGCGCTGATCGAACTCGGAGCCGGGGACACCGCGTTCGAGGTGGGTCACGAGCTGGGTCACGCGCAGCTCGCCGGCTCCCACGGCGCCGCCGACGTGGGCGATCGCAGTCTGGCGGTCGGCTTCGTTGTTGATGCGCTCGATCGTCGGGGCGTCGCCGACGGGTACGCCGTCGATCACGCGCCGGGCCTGCTGGAAGCGGAAATCACCCTCGGTGTGGAAGCCGCAGTAGGCGAGGGAGGCGCCCCAGTCGCCGAAGCGGCGGGCGTGGCGAACGCTGCCCTCGACGCTCTCGAAATTGCCCCCCGCAATACGCAGCCGCGTCTCGGGCACCGCTGTCGGCCTGCGGGAAACGAGGTTCACGACGCCGCCGATCGCGCCCGTGCCCGCCCGCGCCGCCCCCGGCCCGCGCACGACCTGGACCTCTTGCAGCACATCGAGACAGAGGGCCGAGAGATCGCTCGAGCCGGTGAGCGAGGTGTCGAGGCGGACGCCGTCGAGAAAGACCGGGACCTGCTCGGGCCGCGAGCCGCGGATCGAGATCTCGAAGCGTTCGCCGACGCCGCCGAAGCGCCGGATCTGGACGCCGGGGACCTCCTCGAGCAGATCGGCGAGCTGCTGGCCCTCGACCAGGCGCGCGTCGGTCTCGATTCGGGTCACCGTGGCCCCGGCCAGCACGTCCATCGAGGTGTCCGCCTCGCCGCGGACGATCAATTCTTCGATCGGCGGTTCGGGCGCGGCCGCACGCGCCCCGAGCGCCCCCGCCGCGAGCCAGACGAGATGAGCGCCGAGCAAGAGCGCCACCGCCGTCGGTCGTGACCGGCGGTGGCGCTCCCATGCGCACGCGATGTCGCCTGGACGGCTCAAGGCCGGCCTAACGCAGTTTGCGCGGGCGGAGACCGAGGATTGCCATACCGAGTCCGATCAGCAGCGAAGCACCCGGCTCCGGGATCGTGACGAGATCGTCGATCGCGAAATAGGTGGGTGTGTTGATGCCGAAGAGACCGACGTCGCTCGACTCGAATCCGAAGCGCAGCTCACGCACCGCACCGAGCCCCGAGAGATCGAGGAAGACCCACTCGTCGAGGATCGAGTCGAGGGCGTCTTCTGCAAAGCGGAAATCCGCCAGCATCAGCTCGACGATGCCCGTCGATGTTCCCCCGGCGTCGATGCCCTCGACCAGCAGCCGGAAGAAGTCGGGATCGTCCCCCGTCGGTCCGCCGAACTGCTTCGAGAAGGAATCCCCGTCTCGCATCGAGAGGGCTGCATAGGTCGTGTTGGTGAACTGGGCGCCCAACACGATCTGCGTCTCAGGCAGGATGATCCGCCCGCTGGAGAAGGCGAGGCCAAAGCCGCTGCTGCCGCCCGCGCCCGCGCCGGCGATGTTGCTGAACTGGTTGCCGTAGCCCGGGGTCGTGGTGTCGGTCGTGGTCGAGGCGGCGAAGCCCTGGAAGACGTCGAAGCTCGCGTTGTAGTCGTTTTCGAAGTAGATCCCGCCGCTCGTGTAGCCCCCGGCGAGGGTCGAGCCATTCAGGTA
>JANNQH010000594.1:0-4625 GCA_031400655.1 Deltaproteobacteria bacterium
GATTTGATGCTGGCGGTGCGGGCGGGCGTCTTCGGTGCGTTCCGGACGAGATCGATCGACATGCTGACTCCTCGAGATTGGCGCCGCGGGCGCGCGATGAGTAGAGCCGCGGGCGTGACGGACGCGGTCGCGCGACGGCGCCGGCCGAGCATAGTCGATCGGGCGGGCCGGAGACCGGGTCGGACCGGCGCTCAGCTTCGGCGGGCGAGCACCCGCGCGAGGCGCGTCGCGGCCTCGAGGACGCGGTCGGCGGGGGCGGCGGTGTAGCTGATGCGGATCCAGTCGGCGTAGTCGCTTCCACAGGAATGGCCCGGTGCCACGAGAACGCCCTCGGCGAAGCAATCTTCGAGCAGCCCCATCAGGCCGCGCTCGTCGAGCTGAGCGTGGACGTCGAGAAACAGGAAAGTCCCGCCCTCGGGCTCGGGCAGGCCGAGGGCGCGCGCGACCTGACGACCGACGGCACGGTCCGCCTCCCGATTGGCGGCGAGCCAGTCGGCGCCCTGCTCGAGGGCCGCGAGCGCGGTGTGCTGGCCCACGACCGGCGCGTGGTAATAGAGGTGGGTCGCGAGCTTTCGCGCGTTCGCCACGATCGGCTCGGGACCTGCGAGGTAGCCGACGCGTTGCCCCGCCATCGCATAGCTCTTCGAGACCGAGTAGACCGACACCGTCCGCTCCGGCGCGAAACGCCCGATCGAGACGTGCTCGCGGGCATAGGCATTTCCGTAGGCATAGTCCTCGTAGACCTCGTCGGAGAAGATCCAGAGATCGTGGCGGCGCGCGAGGTCGGCCAGGGCCTCGAGCCAATCGCCGGGAATCATGCGGCCCGTGGGATTCGACGGCGTCGAGACATACAGGACGCGGCTCTTTGCCGTGATGCGCGAGGACACGGCCGCCACCGCTTCGTCGAGACTCGTCACCCGATCGAAGAACGGCACCTCGACGGGCCGTGCGCGGAAGCTCTGGGCGATCCCCCGGATGAGCGGCCAGAAGGGCGCGAGGATCAGGATCTCGTCGTCGGGCGAGAGGGCAGCGCCCGCCAGCGCCGCGAGCCCGCCCGTGGCCCCCGCCGTGATCAGGATCTCGTCCGGCTCGTGGACGAGACCATTGCGAACGCGGAGCTTCTCTCGCACGACCTCGATCAGCTCGGGCAGCCCCCGGGTATCACAGTAGGCGTGCAGGCGCGGCGTGCCCGCGGCATCGATGTCCTGGCTTCTCGCGCCGACGAACGGATCGCGCCAGGTATCGCCGACGTGCAGCGGAAAGAGCGGTCCGGGATGGCCGTGGATGCGGTCCGCGAAGGGCGAGTAGATGGCACCGGGCAGCGCGAGGGCAGCCGGCGCGAGGCGCGGCGTCACGCCCCGGCCCGGCGCGCACGGATCAGCGCACCGTAGCCCTCGCGAAAGCTCGGATAGCGGAACTTGTAGCCGCTCGCGCGCGCGCGTTCATTGCTGCAGCGCTTGCTGCCGACGCCCTGGCGCCTGCTTCCCGCCGCTTCCTTTTCTTCAGGAGGCGGCTCGGGCAGGCCCAGCTCCTTGGCGATCCAGGTGTGGACCTGGGATTCGTCAGCGGGCTCGCAATCGACGCCGAGGTAGAGCGGAGCCGGGGAAGCATGAAAGAGCAGGTGGCGGACGAGGCCGGCCGCGTCGTCGCGGTGGATCCGATTCGTGAAATGCTCGACCGGCCGGATGCGGAGCTCGCCGGCGCCGGCGCGGTCGAGCAGGCTCGTGCGGTCGGGGCCGTAGATGCCGCCGAGGCGAACCACGACCGTCGAGATGCCGGTGGCCGCGAGCAGCCGCTCGGAGGCGAGCAGCGTCTCGCCGCGGAACTGGGTCGGATGGGTCGGCGATTCCTCGTCGATGGGCTCGCCACGGCGCTGGCCGTAGACCGAGGTCGAAGACGTCATCACGATCCGCTTCGGCCGCTGGCCCTCGTTCGCCAGCCACTCGAGCAGTCCCGCGAGCCCGTCGAGATAAGCCCTGCGATACGCCTGCTCCGAGCTCTCGTCGGCGCCGACACAGAAGACCACGTACTCGACACGCTGCGGCGCGGGGCCCAGCGATTTCGGGTCCGCCAGATCGCCGCGGATTCCCTTCACGCCCTGCGCGAGCCGGGCCAGATCCCTGCGGATCCCGAAGACCTCATGGCCGTCGGCCAGCAGCATCCGCGCGAGCGCGTTGCCGACATAGCCGCAGCCTGCAATCACCACCTGTGCCATGCGGGCAGGATGCCGCAGATGGCTATGCTCGTGCCATGCACCGGCCGCGAATCGGGATCCCGCTCTCGCTCGACGATCGAGGCCGCTGGCGTGCCGAGCGCGCGTACCACTACATCGACCGCAGCTACGCCGACGCCATCGACCGCGCCGGGGGCGCGCCGATCTACCTCCCGATCCAGCGAGACGTCGAAGCCCTCGTCGCGACGATCGACGCCCTGTTGCTCCCGGGCGGCGACGATTTCCCCTCCGAAACCCCGCTCGCCCCCGAGATCGAAGCACTGCTCGAGCTGGTCCCGGCGGAGCAGCTCGCCTTCGACCGCATGCTATTCGAGGGCGCTGCCCGCCTCGGGCTCCCGATTCTCGGGATCTGCTACGGCATGCAGCTGATGACGGTCGCGACGGGCGGCCTGCTCGACGCCCACCTGCCTTCTCAGCGGCCAGACGCCGGCCCGCACCGGCTGTCGCCCGCGGATCGGCATCCCGTGGCGATCGAGCCCGGCAGTCGCCTCGCCCGCATCGCCCAGGCGGCGACGATCCCCGTGAACAGCCTCCACCACCAGGGCGTCCGCAGCGCGGGCCACGGCCAGCGCGTCGTCGCCCGGAGCGCCGACGGCCTCATCGAAGCAGTCGAAGCGGTCGAGGCGGAGGCGGACGGCGGCGCGATCGCCCCCTTCCAGCTCGGCGTCCAGTGGCACCCCGAGAAGCAGCACGACGCGTTCTCCGATCGACTCTTCCAGGCCTTCGTCGACGCGGCGCGGCCTTCGCAGGGGACGCGGGAAAAAGGCGGGGCACGATGATCCGGATCGCCGGCTCACTGCTCTTCTGGAGCTTCCTGGTAATCTCGTCGCTCGTGCTGTTTCCGATCGGCGTGCTGCTCTGGCTCGTCACCTTCGCCTTCGACGGTCGGCGCTACGTCCAGCACCGCTTCACGTCGCTCTGGGCCTCGCTCTACACCTGGCTCAACCCGGCCTGGCCGGTGCGCGTGATCGGCCGCGAGCGGCTCTACGAGGACGGGCCCGTGGTGATCGTCGCGAATCACCTCTCGTTGCTCGACATCCTGGTGCTCTTCCGGCTGCAGAGCCATTTCAAATGGGTCTCGAAGATCGAGAACTTCCGCGTGCCGCTGATCGGCTGGAACATGTGGCTCTGCGATTACATCCCGCTTCGCCGCGGCGACAAACAGAGCACCCTCGCGATGTTTCGCCAGTGCGACCGCGCCCTCGCCGGGGGCAGCTCGATCCTGATGTTTCCAGAGGGCACGCGCTCGGCGTCGGGCCGCTTGCGCGCGTTCAAGGCCGGCGCGTTCCAGATCGCCGCGCGCAATCGCGTGCCGCTGCAACCGATCATCTTGAGGGGCACCGCCGAAGCGCTTCCGAAACGCGGCTTCGTGCTCCAGGGCCGCCATCCGATCTCGATCGAGATCCTCGATCCGATTCCGGCCTCCGAGATCGCGGGGCACGACCCCGAGGAGACGATGCTGCGCGTGCGCGGGATCTTCCTCGCACACTTGAAGGACGGCGAGGGCTGAGCGCTCAGCCCGAAGAGAGCGCCAGCCGCTTTCCGTTCAATCCGCGCCGTCGCTCTTTAGCAACCGCCGCGCGAGCTCCCGCCGCAGCAGCTTCCCCGATGCATTGCGCGGCAAGCCGTCGGCCGCGACGAAATCGACCGGCAGCTTGTAGCCCGCGAGCCGCGCGCGACACCAGCCGGCGAGCGCCTGTGGATCCCGCGCCGAACCCACCCGCCAGACCACGAACGCCAGCGGCCGCGCACCGAAGCGCGCGTCGGCAACGCCGACAACGCCCACCTCGACCACGTCGGGGTGCTCCGCGAGGACCGACTCGACCTCGGCCGGGTAGACGTTCTCACCCCCCGACACGATCAGATCCGAGCGGCGGTCGAGCACCCGCAGCCGTCCCGCGCGATCGAGTCGGCCGATGTCCCCGGTCGCGAGCCAGCCCTCACGCAGCACGCGGGCGGTCGCCTCGGGATCGTCGAGATAGCCATGCATCACGATCGGCCCGCGCAGCTGGATCTCGCCCTCGACACCCGCGAGAACGGGCCGACCCGCCTCATCGACGATCCGCAGCTCGACGCCCGGAAGCGGAACGAGCCCAGCGGCGAATGCGGTCGCGTCATCGTCTAGCGCCACGGCGAACGCGCTCGCCTCGCCCGGCGCTCGCGGCGGACGCGTCGCGACCTGGGAGGCGGCTTCGGTGAGGCCGTAGGTCGCCGCAATCGGGAAGCCGGCGGTGACGGCCCGGGCGAGCAGCCTCTCGGAGGCGGGCCCACCGCCGAGCAACACCAGCCGAAGCGAAGCGGGCACCGGCTGGCGACCGCGGGCGTCGAGCACCTGCTCGAGCGTCGTCGCCACGAAGCTCACGTGGCTGATGCGGCTCGCGTCGAGGGCGCT
>JANNQH010000595.1:0-5887 GCA_031400655.1 Deltaproteobacteria bacterium
GCGTAGAACTCGTTCGGGAAGATGAAATCCTTGTCGTCGAGCTTGTCCGCCTCTTCCCGGGGAATGAGCTTGTTGATCAACGCGACGTGGGTCTGGATCACGACCATGATCCCGCGCTTCTCGTCGATCGTGACGCCGCCCCAATTCATGCCGCCCGAGGTGTGCGGCATCTGCAGCGCGCCCCTGGTGTCGGGGGGCGTGAAGATGCCGTCCCAGCGGTTCTCTTCCATCATCTTGCGACAGGTGTTGCGGTCGAGGAAGGTGAAGCCGAAGGCGTCGTCGGGCGAGAGATCCAGGGGATGCAGCGGCTTCGGATGCGTCGGGAAGGGCTGGGTCGGCGAGAGATGCTCCTCGGGAACGCCTCCCTGCGGAACCGGCCGCTCCTCGATTGGATAGAGAGGCTCGCCGGTCTCGCGGTTGAGCAGGAAGACGTGGCCCATCTTGGTCGTCTGAAGCAGGGCCGGAGCTCCACCGCCGACGTTCGGCATCTGGAAGAGCGTCGGCGGGCTCGCCGTGTCGTAGTCCCAGATGTCGTTGTGGACGTACTGGCGGTGCCACACGACCTTGCCGGTCTCCGCGTCGAGAGCGACGGTGGAGCTACCGTAGTAGTCGAGGCCGTTCCGCATCCCGCCGAAGAGATCGGGCGACGGATTGCCCGTCGGAACGAAGATGAGGCCGCGTTCCGGATCGCCCGTCATGATCGACCAGATGTTGGGCGTGCCCGAGGCGTAGTGACGTCCGCTCACCGGGTCGGACTTCACCGCGTAGCCCGGCGGCACGGGATCCCAGGCCCAGGCGAGCGCTCCGGTCCGCGCATCGAAGGCCCGCACCACGCCGCCCGGCGCGTCGACGCGGACGTTGTCGGCGATCAACGCCCCGATGACGACCTTGTCCCGCATGATCTGCGGCGGCGAGGTCGGATGATATTCCCAGGGCGGCGCCTCGCCGATACCCTCGCGCAGCTCGACGCGGCCGTGCTCGCCAAAGCCTTCGCAGGGCTTGCCCGTATCCGCGTCGAGGGCCCAGAGATCGGAATCGGCAGTGCCGTAGAAGATCCGCTTCGAACAGACCGAGCCGGCCGTCGCCTGCGAATCCTCCCAGTAGCTCACGCCGCGGCAGATCAGCGGATACGGGCCCTCGCCGTGGCGCTCCTTCAACTTGGGATCGAACATCCAGCGCTCAGCGCCGGTCTCTGGATCGAGGGCGAAGACGCGCATGAAGGGCGTGCAGTAGTAGAGGTTGTCGTTGACCACGAGCGGCGTCACCTGCAGCGACGTCACCTTCGAATTGCCAGAACCGTCGTAGTAGTCGCCGCTCTTGTGGGTCCAGGCGACCTTCAGCGCACCGACGTTCGCACGGTCGATCTGATCGAGGGCCGTGTGGTGGATCGCGCCGGGCGTCCCGCCCCAGACCGGCCACTCCGCGGTCGGGCCGTCGAAAGAGATCTCGAAGTCCTGCTGCGGACAACCGAGGGTCAGCGCGATGAGGAAAAGACTGATGATGAGCGCGAGGGAGCGCGCGAACGGGCGGTGAAACGACACGGTGAGACAATCCTCCGGACGCCATCGACTCGACGTCCTCGAGGGCCACGATAACGCAGGCAACGAGGCGATCGAGCCGCGAAATCGAGGACTTCGGCCTTTTCTGCGCGGCGCCTGGATTCGCGTGACCCGAGCGAAACGGGCCGCCCTTGTCGACGACCCCGACCTCGTGTGAGAATGCGCCCGTTGCTCCAACCGACCGACCCCATTGCCCGCGCGCCCGCGCGTGCGGGCCCGACGAAAGAACGACTCCATGCAGTATTCGAACATCCTCCTCGACCGCGACGGCGGCATCGCGACGATCACGCTGAACCGCCCCGATAAATTGAACGCCTACACGACTGAGATGGGCGACGAGTTCAGCCACGCCTTCCGCGCCCTCGAGCGCGATGCGTCCGTGCGGGTCATGATCGTGACCGGGGCGGGCCGGGCGTTCTGCGCCGGTGTCGATCTCGAGCACCTCGCGGCCCACGCCGCGGGCAAGAACGTGTCGAAGGGGCCGCAGCTCGGTGAGGAAGATTTCCTGCGCGAGCTGCCGCTCGAGATGCGGGCCTCGTCGAAGCCGATCATCGCCGCGATCAACGGCCACGCAGTAGGGGTCGGCATGACGATGGCAATGCCTTGCGATGTCCGGATTGCGGCAGACGACGCGAAGCTCGGCTTCGTCTTCGGGCGCCTCGGCATCCTGCCGGGACTCGGATCGACACACCTGCTGCCCCAGCTCGTCGGCATGGCCCGGGCGCAGGAGCTCGTGCTGACGGCGAAGAAGATCCTCGGGAGCGAGGCGGCCGAGATCGGCCTGGTCAACAAGGCCCTGCCCCGGGACGAGGTGCTGCCGGCCGCTCGTGCGATGGCGCAGGAGATGAGCGAGGTCGATCCGCTCGTGCTTGCCTACGCCAAAAAGGCGCTCCAGTTCGGCGCCGCCCACACGATGGCGGAGGCCATGAAGAACGAGCAGAGCGAGAGCGCCCGGCTGAAGGCGGCGCGCGAGGCGGCGAAGGCCGCGAAGGCCAGCCCCTGACGCGCGCGATCCAACGCTCGGATCCCGCCTAACGTTCTTCGGGATCCGGGTCCGGCCAGGGCATGAACGGAATCGGCCGCGTGACCCGCCGCATGAACTCGTCCACGAACTTGTAGGTGATGCCCCAGAGTACGGGCGCCTGTTCGTCGTCGAGCAGCCGCACCGTCGGGAGCGGCATCGAGCGCTCCAGGTATCGGAAATCCCGCTGCGCCTGGCGCTCGGGGTCCGTCAAATGCTCGAGCGGTGACCAGAATGCCGATCGGATTTCATGGTTGGGCTTCAGCACCGGATCGCCGTCGAGCGCGTAGACAAAGGCCGAGACGCAGATCGACTCGGCGTGCCCCGGGACATCGGAGAGCTGACCCAGCAGGCGCGAGCCCGTCAGGTCGAGCTCGAGCTCCTCGAGGGTCTCGCGCTCGGCCGCCATGCGCGGCCCGGTATCCGTCGGATCGATCCGGCCGCCGGGAAACGCGAGATGGCCCGACCAGGGATCGCCCTCGTGCTCGGCGCGCCGGATGAAGAGCGCCTCGAGATCCCCGTCCGTCTCGCGCAGCACGAGCGCCACGGCGGCCCGCAACGAATACGTCGCCGTCGAGAGCACCGGCTTCGTCTGCGCCAGTCGGGTCGCCACTTCCTCGATCGTGCGGGCCACGCGCGTGTCTCCTCGCTTCTCGCCTCGGATCAGATGAGATCAGATCTTGCGGTCGCGCCCGGCCCAATACGGATCGCGCAACCGCCGGACATAGAGCTTGCCGCTCGGATGGCGCGGGAGCTCCGCCTCGAAATCGATCGAGCGGGGCACTTTGTAGCCCGCGAGATGAGCGCGCGCGTCCGCCAGGATCGCGGCCTCGAGCGCAGGTGTTGCGACCTCTCCCGGCCTCAGCTCGACCGCCGCTTTGACCGACTCGCCCCACTCGTCGTCAGGAATTCCGAAGACGGCGACGTCGGCCACCGCCGGATGCTCCCCGATCACCTGCTCGATCTCGGCCGGATAGATGTTGACGCCGCCCGAGATGATCATGTGCGAGCGGCGATCGGCGAGCCGGACATGCCCCTCGGCGTCCACCGATCCGACATCTCCGATCGTGTAGACCCCCGGCTCGAGGTAAGCCGCGGCGGTCTTCTCGGCGTCACCGTGATAGGCGAAGGGCTGTGTCGACGCATGACTGCGGCAGTAGAGGTCTCCCACTTCGCCGGCGCCGAGGCGAGCGCCCGCCGGATCGACGGCAAAGACCTCGAAGCCGGGCAGCGCCCGACCGACCGAGCCCGGATGGGCGAGCCATTCCTCGGAGCCGATCAACGTGTTGACACCGCCCTCGGTCCCGCCCCAGTACTCGACCAACACCGGCCCCCACCACTCGATCATCCGCCGCTTGACCGCGACGGAGATGGGCGCGGCCCCGTGCAGGGCAACCCGCAGCGCAGGCGCGCGGAAGGCCGCTCGCTCGGCATCCGACAATCGCAGCAGCCGGACGAACATCGTCGGGACGAAATGGGCGTGGACGACCTCCCGGCGCACCAGGATCTCGAGCGCCTCGCGATCGTCCCAGCGCGGCATGATGAGAATGGGGGCGCCACTCGCGTTGTCGTAGACCGCGAACATGAGGGGTGCCGCGTGGTACATCGGGCCGGTGATGAGATGGGGACCGGAGCCGTCGAGACCAATCGAGCGGCCGTAACGGACATACCCGGCGACGGCCTCGCCGATGCTGGCGGCGCGCGCGCGCTTCACGCCCTTGGGCCGGCCCGTCGTGCCGCTCGTGTAGATCATGTTGCCGCCGGCCGGGGCCGCGAGATCGAGGCGCCGCGGATGCACGGCCTCGAGCAGCCCGTCGAGCGCCTCGCCCAGCTCGACCACCGAGGGCCCGGAAGGCTTCGCACCGATCCGCCGCGCCAGCGGGGCGAAGCGATCGTCGCAGACCAGCATCCGCGCCCCGGAATCGCTGACGACGTAGTCGATCTCCTCTTCCGTCAGGTGCCAATTGATGGGCGTGACCCAGAGCCCGGCCCAGATCCCGCCGAGCAGGCACTCGATCGCTTCGACGCGATTGCCCATCAGGAGGGCGACGTGGTCCCCCGGCGCGAGCCCCGCCTCGTGGTTCAGGAAATGGGCGAAGCGATGGGCGCGATCGACGAGCTCGGCGAACGTGCGAGAGCGCGTGCCGTCGTCGACGGCGAGCGCATGCGGACGCTCACGAGCCAGGTCGAACAACATGGTCCGCGAGTTCTCCCGGTCGCCAAGCGCCGCGTTGACTAACGCTCGACGAGCATCTGCTTGCAGTTGGGGCCGGACAGGTTGTTGATCAGTCCCTTCGAGAAGACCCGGCGCACGACGTCCCCTTCGAGGATCTCGGTCGTCACGTCGTCCGGGTTGACCGCGATCCAGGAATCCTGGGCCGTGATCTGGTCCGTCGCGACGCCGGTCGCGATCACCCGCTCGCTGCGGATCTCGTTGCCATCGGAATCCTGCGAGAGGTCGACCCGGCGAATCTCGACCGACTCCTTCGCATCGACACCCTGTTCGGCGCCGAGCGAGATCTGGTAGATGTGGCCCTCACCTTCCTTGGCCTTGCGATGAGCCAGGACATGGCCCCGGGGCGAGACCCGCGTGCCGAGCGGCAGCTCGAGGCAGGAAAGCGCCTCTTCGATCGCCGACTCGAAGAGCGTCGCGAGGCTCACCGGTGCGATCGTGCAGGCCTGGTCGAGGTCCTTGTTCTCCTGCTTGGCGTTGTGGGTCAAGAGAAAGATTTGCCGGACGACGTCCTCCCAGCTCTTCTGCACCAGCAGCACGTCGAAAGCGACCGCCGCGGTATGCGTGCAGGTCCCCGGCTTCTTGGCCACGTCGGCCTCGGATTGCCACGGGAGCTTCGACGGCTTGCTCCAGATCGCCTGATGTTGATAGGTCGTGAAACGGGCGGAGATCGCATAGTCGCCGCCTGTCACGACCTCCGCGTCGACGCCGTGGAATTCGGAACGCGGGCGATCGGTGCGCACCGCATCGAAGCCGGGCTTCGAGCGATCGATCACCGCCGCACCGTGCGAAGCCGCAATCTTTTCGAGCGCCATCCGCACCTGGGCCCGGGGCTTTCGCAGCGTCTGCTCGTCGAGCTTCTCGGCGGGCCGATCGATCACAGCCACTTCGAAGACGCGCTTCTCACGCTCGCCGTCCGGCGGAAACGGAACCACGCGGTTCATCGGAATCACCTGATAGGCGTCGAGATCGGAGAGCTTCGGCTTGGCACAGCCCGCCAGCAGGGCCCCCATCGCACTCGCCACGACGAACACCCACGCGCACGCCGCGCGTCGACCGACTGCCGACAACCCG
>JANNQH010000596.1:0-10869 GCA_031400655.1 Deltaproteobacteria bacterium
TAGTGGCTGCGCCGCTTGACCGCGAGCTGTCGGTCGAGCTCGAAGATCTGGACCTTCTTCCAGCCGGGCGGAGCGTCCGCGCTCTGCTCGCCCTCCGCGCGCACGAATTTGTGGCCGAAGAGGCGGGTCGAGACGAGGCCCAGGTCGGGGCGCGTCGGGTGGTCTTGGCGGGCCAGGACTTCGGTGGCTGCGAAGACGGTGTCGCCGGCCTGGAGCGGCGCGGTGTGACGGCCCGTCGTGTAGATGACATCGCCGAGCGCATTGTCGCCGACGTCGGGACAGGAGAGGCCCAGACAGAGCGTGAAGGGGATGCCGCCGAATACGATCAGCTGGCCGCCGACGTATTGCTTGGGGTCGAGGTCGATCATGAACTGGTTGCAGTGGACCTGGCTCGTGTTGTCGAGGATCGCCGTCAGGGCGATGTGCTCCTGGGTCACGGTCCGCCCGCGCGAATGCTCGATCCGCGTTCCGGGCTCGAGGTCCTCGAAATAGCTGTCGCGGCTCGAGAGGTGGGCGAGCGGCGCGAGCTTCGCCTTGCCGGGATAGGGCGGCAGCACGAGCTCGCACGGGATGATGTCCGGCGCGATCTCGAAGTTCGAGACCTCGATCGCATCATTCTTCTTGTAGACCTGGACCTTGCGCTGCCAGGTGGCGACGATCGCCTCGCCGGTTTCGCCCAGGTTCTTGCGGGCGGTCGACTGAACGTGGACGATGCCGAGGTTCGGGCGCGAGGAGGACGTCCGAACGCCGATCACCCGGGTCTCGACCTCGATCGTGTTGCCGACGTAGACCGGGGCGCCGAAGCGCATGTCGATGTACTCGAGGTTCGCGCGGGCGTTCTCGGAGACGTCCTCGACGGTCTGGCTGAAGGCGACGAGCATGACGAGGCCGGGCGGGCAGACGAGGCCCTCGAAGCCGTGGGCCCGGGCATAACGTGCGTTCTTCGCGAGGGGGTTGGTCGTCATCGCGAACTCGGTGAAGGTCGTGAAGAGTCCTTCCGTGATCGTCTTGCCGCCCTTGTGTCGGAAGAGCTGGCCGGGCTTGAAGTCTTCGAGGAAATGGCCGGTCTGCTTGCGGACGATGCGGGGCGGGGATTGCGAGTCGCTCATCGGGTGCTCCTGCGCGGGGCGCCGAGTCTAGTCAGGGGCTAGGCGGGCTGCCAGACGCCGCACGTACTGCGCGCGTGGGTGGAGCCAGCGGGTGTCGGGGAGAGAATCGGGAAGACAGCCGGGAAGCGCGCCCGGCGAGAGGAGAGGGAATGACGGTCGCTCCGCGGGACGCGGCAACGGGAGATTCGCCGGGCAGGACGAGCGAGCGGGAGATCGCGTTCGGGCGGCTGCACCAGCCCGTCGGGGTCGATTCCTGCCCGGGCGTCGTCCTGGTGCACGACGTCTGGGGCAAGTCCGAGCACAGCCGAGCGCTCGGGCGGCAGCTCGCGAACGCGGGCTTTGCCGCCGTCGAGATCGATCTCTACCGCGCGCTTGCGAACCCCCGGGTCGAAGATGCGGGGGAGCGGATCCGCTCGCTGCACGACGGCGACGTGCTCGCCGATCTCGACGCGGCTGCGGCGTGGCTCGCGGACGAGGCGATCTGTCGCGGTCGTCGGATCGGTGTGATGGGGGTCTGCATGGGCGGGACCTACAGCCTGCTCGCCGCCTGTGGCTCCCGACGCTTCTCCGCGTCCGCGCCGTTCTACGGCGTACTCTCTTACGACCGGGGCATGTTCATCGGACCCGAAGGCCGCGACCGGGTGCGCAAGCCGGCGTCGCCGATCGAGCTGGCGCCGCGACTCTGCATGCCGCTGCTGGCCTCGTTCGGCTGTGAAGACGGCTTCGTGCCCGAATCCGACGTCGACCTGCTCGAAGCGGGGCTCGCGCAGAGCGGGTCGCCCCAGCGCGTCGACCGTTATGCGGGGGCGGGTCACGCGTTCCTCAACGAGACGCGCCCGGAGGCCTATCGACCCGAGCTGGCGGCGTTGGCGCTCGCGCGCAGCGTCGACTTCCTCCACGCGAAGCTCGACTGACGCGATCGGCGCCGCGCTTTTCAGGCGAGGCGTCTCGCGTCGACCAGGGCCTCGACCTTGTTGTCGAGGCGAGCGATCACGAGAGCGACGGTCCGGTTGGCGTTTCGCAGATAGCGGGTCGCCGAGGCCTCGAGTCGGATCCGCCGTCCTTCGCGGTCCTGCATCGTGGCGGCGAAGACGTGGTTGTCCTGTCCTTCGGCCAGGCTGTCGAGCGACGTCCACCACGGTCCCTGGGCATCGCCGGGGACGAAGGCGTTGAACTCGACGCCGATCAGGGCATCGCGGGCGACGCCGAGCGCTGCTCCCACCGCGGGATTCGCATCGAGAATCTCGCCCGAATCGACGTCGATCGCGAAGTAGAGGTCGGCGATCCGGTCGATGGCGGCACTGATCGCCCGGCGCGAGGCGCGCGGCGGCCCGCTCGTCTTGCGGATCTGGCCCGTGGTGCGGATCGCGAAGCGGAAATGTTCCAGCAGGGGTCGCAGCGTCTCGAACACCACCGCGCGGTCCGGACCGGCGAGCTCGCTCGCGACCTCGGCCCAGCACGCGAGCAGCGCCATCACCCGCCGCTCGTTGGGCCGCAGTCCCTCGAGGACGGGCCTCGGCGCTGCGCCCCGCACCAGGGCGGTCGAAACGAAGGTCCGGAAGCGCCGGAGGGTTTCCGCTTCGGGTCCCGCCGCAGCCGGTGCAGCGGCCCCGAGTCGCGTCTGCATCACGCGCTCGATCTCTATCCGCTTCGACATCAGCCAATTGGCCAGATCTCGGTTCACCGTACCGGAGACAGCGTTTTCCACGCGCACACGCTAGCAGCATGCGGCGAAAACCCCTGTCTGGGGATCACATTTTGATCACCAAGTCAGGAAAAATTCATGTCGTGGTGAGCTCGACACCCTAGGGGCCATCCATGGGAAAGGGTCCATTTTGAGGGACTCTGCCCTCAACTGAGACCCGGGGCAGCCCGATCGAATCGCCATGCACAGCGACTCCCCGATGCTCGGCCGCCCCCGCACGATTCTCTTCTACGCCTCCCGCGATGCGCTCGGCCCCCTGACCGACGTGATCCTCGCGAAGCTCGGCTACCCGATCGTGCTGCCCGACGCTTTCGAAGTGATGCGAGCGAAGGATCCTGATCTGCGACCCGACATGTTGCTCGTCGACGAGCGACGTCTGGGCGAGACGGCGGACTACGAGGAGGATGGCGAGCGCGAGATTCCGATCGTGCTTTTAACGGGACAGCACGGTGCGACGGGCGCGGATCGGCGAATCGTTGGCGCGGTGAAGCGGCCGGCGGGCATGCACGATCTGTATCGGCTCTTGCAGCAGGTCTTCGAGGACAAGCCCCGCTCGACACCGCGCATCGCGACGCAGCTCCGCGCCCATTGCAGCCGCGGAAGTCGGAGCTGGGAAGGGCGCGTGCTCTCGCTCTCGGAGAATGGCTGCCTGATCCGCAGCCCCGAGACGATCCAGCTCGGCCAGAAGATCCAGCTCACCGTGGACCTGCCGCGAGCGGGCGAGATCGCCCTCGAGGCGGAGGCCTCCTATCAGCTGCTGCCCGACATCGGCCTGGTCTTCAGTGCCGTGCCGGCGGCCCAGCGCCACGCGATCGAGCGCTTCGTCGCCCACACGCTGATCGGTTAGCGCGCAATCACACCTTCGCGCGATAGGCGTCCATCACGTCGTGCAGCAGCTTGATTGCCTCTTCGCGCGGGCGCTGGAAGGAGTTTCGGCCCATGATGCTGCCGAAGCCGCCGCCGGCGGCGATTCCGCGCACTTCCTCGAGCAGGCCCTCTGTGCCTTTCGCGGCGCCGCCCGAGAAGATCACGATGCGACGGCCGTTGAAGGCGCTCTGCACCACATGGGCGATGCGGTCGGCCAGGGTCGTGATCTTGATGCCCTCGGCCTCGTAGACCTTCCTCGCCGCGTCCTGCTCGATGTGCTCGGTGGGGGGCTTCACCTTGATGATATGGGCCCCGAGCTGCGCCGCGATCTGGGCGGCGTACGCGATCACGTCGATCGCCGTCTCGCCCTTGCTCGAGAGATCCTGGCCACGCGGATAGCTCCATAGGACGACGGCGAGCCCGGCGGCCTTCGCCTCCTCTGCGATCTCGCGGAACTCCATGTACATCTCGTTGCGCTCGGAGGAGCCGGGATAGACCGTGAAGCCGACGGCGGCGCATCCGAGCCGGAGCGCATCGTTGACGGAGCCGGTGACCGCGGGCTTGGGATTCGGCGACGCGAAGAGGCTCTCGCTGTTGTTGAGCTTCAGGATCGTCGGAATCCGCCCGGCGAACTGGCGGGCCCCGGCTTCGAGGAAGCCGAGCGGCGCCGCGTAGGCGTTGCAGCCCGCGTCGATTGCGAGCTGATAGTGGTAGAGCGGGTCGTAGCCGGCCGGGTTCTTTGCGAAGGAGCGGGCGGGGCCGTGCTCGAAGCCCTGATCGACGGGGAGCATCACGAGCTTGCCCGTTCCGGCGAGGCGCCCGCTGTCGAGCATCCAGCGCAGATTCTTCAGCACTCCGGGGTTGTCGGATCCGTACCAGCTCAGGATTTCGTCGACGCGCTGGGTCATGGCTTGCTTCTCCTCGTGGGACAACACGCTTCGCGCTGGGCTTTCGGCGACCTCCCGCGTCCGCTTGATGGGGGTCGCCGGGCGATCGGGCGCGCAGAGTAGCGGTCCGGACCCCGGGCTTCGACACTCTGCAGCACTCTGCGACAGAGGGCCCGCCGCCCTTGCCATGCCCCCGCCCGGCCGGTAATCACGAGGCGCGAAAGGCCCCGCCGTGTCCAGCGACCGCAGTCCCGACGAGATCCGCCGCGAGATCGAGCGAAGGCGGACCTTCGCCATCATCTCGCACCCCGATGCCGGCAAGACGACGCTGACGGAGAAGCTGCTGCTCTACGGTGGCGCCGTTCGGGAGGCGGGGGCGGTGCGCGCCCAAAAGGCGGCGAGGCACGCGACCTCAGACTGGCTCGAGCTCGAGAAGCAGCGCGGCATCTCGGTCTCGAGCTCGGCCCTGCATTTCGAGTTCGGCGGCCACCGCGTCAACATCCTCGACACTCCCGGCCACCGCGATTTCAGCGAAGACACCTACCGGACCCTGATGGCCGCCGACAGCGCCGTCATGCTGATCGACGCGGCGCGCGGCGTCGAGGCGCAGACGCGCAAGCTCGCCGAAGTCTGTCGCCTGCGGCGGATCCCGATCTTCACCTTCGTCAACAAGATGGACCGCCACGGCCGCGATCCCTTCGACATCATGGCGGAGATCGAGGAAGTGCTCGGCATGGACTCGATTCCGATGAACTGGCCTGTCGGTGCGGGGAGCGATTTCAAGGGGATCTACGATCGACTGGGGCGGAAGCTCATCCTCTTCTCGGGTGGCAAGCACGGTACGCATCGGGTCGACGAGCAGGTGATCGAAGGCGAGGTCGGCGATCCGGCTCTCGCCGACGCGATGGGGACGTTTGCGAAGGATGTGAAGGACGGCCTCGAGCTTCTCGAAGGGGCGGGCGCCGACCTCGACCGCGAGCGGGTCGCCCGCGGCGATCAGACGCCGATGTTCTTCGGCAGCGCACTGACGAACTTCGGCGTGCGGCCCTTCCTCGACTGCTATCTCGAGATGGCGCCCGGGCCGATGCCGCGTCAGAGCAACGGCGTCCCGATCGATCCCGTGAAGCACCCCTTCTCGGGCTTCGTCTTCAAGATCCAGGCGAACATGGATCCGGACCACCGCGACCGTGTCGCCTTCTTGCGCATTTGCTCGGGCCGGTTCGTGCGCGGCAGCAATACGATCCATGTCCGGTCGGGCAAGACGATCCGGCTCGCGAACTCGACATTGCTGATGGGCAAGGACCGGGCGGAGGTCGACGAGGCCTTCGCGGGCGACGTCGTCGGGCTCTTCGATCCCGGCATCTACCGGATCGGGGACACACTCTCCGACGAGCCGGGCATCGCCTACTCGGGGATCCCGATCTTCGCGCCGGAGGCCTTCATGCGCGTCGAGGTCGCGGGCGTCGAGAAGCGCAAGGCCCTCGAGAAGGGCATCGAGCAGCTCGTCCAGGAGGGTGTCGTCCAGCTCTTTCGCGAGCCGACCGGCGGCTCCGCCTCCTGGATCCTCGGCGCGATGGGACCGCTGCAATTCGACGTCATGCAGCATCGCCTGAAGAGCGAGTACGGCGTTGATCTCAAGCTCGGAAAGCTCCCCTACACGATCGCGCGCTGGCCGCTCGAGGGCTTCGATCCGGACGATTTCCGCTATTCCGAGCGCATCAAGGTCGTCCGCGATCGCGACGACCGCTGGGCGCTGCTCGCCCACAACAGCTGGGATCTCGACCGGCTGCGCGACCGCAACGAGGCGATCGTGCTCTCCGAGACGCCGGATCCGACGCTCTTCGAACGGGCCCGTTAGGCCGCGCTACGCCGAGCTCGGGAGCGGCCGCTGCGATTCGAGCGCCGCTTCGATCGCGCCCGTGAGATCCTCGAGGCCGAACGGCTTCTCGAGCACACCGTCGATCCCGACGCGTGCTGCTTCCGCCTCGAGATCGGCCGTCGGAAATCCCGTCATCAGGAGGATTCGAAGCGCGGGCCAGCGCTCGCGCAGGACCTCGCCGACCTCGATGCCGTGCATCTCGCAGCGCAGCATCCAGTCCGCCAGCAGAACGTCCGGACCGAACTCGTCGGCGATCCGGATCGCGTCGCTGCCGGTCTCCGCCGTCCGCACCGAGAGGCCGTCGCGGGCGAGGAAACGCCCGAGATACTCGCGGTAGGTCGGCTCGTCATCGACGATCAGCACGCGGACGGGGGTGCCGTCGGGGCGGTGCTAGGTGTGCGCGCGCCGGATCTTCGCGGATTCTCCGTTCGTGCTCATGCTCGGGTCGCTCCCCTCGGCTTGGCTTCCAGCCGCTCGATCACGGCGCGAACGATGATCGGCCACGCGATCGTCGCGTCGGAATAGACCTCGACATGGCGGCCGCCCTCGCTCTCGGGCACGAATTTGCCCCAGGAGACGCCCTCGCTGTAGCTGCAGCCCGAGAGCCCGCCCCAGTGCTCGGGCTCGGGACAGATGCGCACCGCATAACGGTAGCGGCGGATCGGCTCGCCGGTGCCCAGTCGATTGGCCGTGATCTCGAGGAAGGGCGCGACCTGCTGTGCCCAGTTGCGGGGCACGCCGCCGCCGATCGTGAAGATCCCGAGCGTCTCGTGCTCGCGGATGCGGGCCGCGAAATCTTCGAGATCGAGGAAGGGATCGAAGCCGAAGGGCGTCTGTCCCGCCATCCGGAGCCTTCGGTTATGGATCGCGAAGTCGAGGCCGAGCTCCGAGTCGGTGAAGGCGGGGACATAGATCGGGACGCTCTTTCGGGTGGCACTTCGCAGGATCGCGCGGCCGGCTTCCTGCTGGTCGAGCAGCTCGCCCACGCGCGCGAGCAGGACGTGGCTGCAGAGCGTCATGCCCGGCTCGACCTTCGCGAGCACGGCGTTCAGGATCGCCTCGGTGCTATCGAGATTCTTCTCGAGCTCGATCGTGTCGTAGACGCGGTTGTAGCCGCGCTCGAAGAGCTGCGTGTCGTCCATGCCCTTGCGGTGCTTGAAATGGGTCATGCCGGCGCCTTCGACGACGCCATGGGTCACGAGGGCGCCGGTCGCAACGACGGCCTGGACCCAGCCGCGGTCGATCATCTCGCAGAGCACGAGCCCCTGCTTCGCGATCGTCATCGCGCCGGAGATCGTGACGACCCGATAGCAGTTCTCATCGCGCACCATCGCCTCGAGGGCGTCCGCCGCTTCGCCCAGCCGCCGGCCGCCGAAGGCCGTCTTCGACATCGCCGTGACGAGGGCGTTGACCGAATCGAGGCGCCCGACGTCGAGGGGCACGAGGGGCTCGAGGCCGTCGTCGAAGCCGGTGCCGTAGTTCGCCTCGTCGCGTTTGGACTTCATCGGGCATCATCCTCGGGAACTCGCTCGGCCACCAGCTCCGACGGGACGTGCACGGGCAGCGAGCAGGTCGTCCCCCGGCAGAGATAGGCCGTGGCCCGCCCGTCCTTCGCATCCCGTCCTGCAACCCAGTCCGAGGCGACTCCTTGTGGCGGCCGGGCTCCCGGCGCCAGCACGATCACCGCATCCTCGGGTCGCAACACCCGGCGAGCGCGCTCCGCGAGGGCCAGGGTGTCGCCCCTCTCAGGTTCGCCGATCACGACCGCGACGGCGAGGCCCCGGCTGCGAAGTGCCACGGCGCGCAGCAGTGTCGGGAAGGCGTGGGGCGTTCGTTCGAGCAGGTGCGCCGACTCGCCGAGGGCGAGCTCGACGAACGCATCCCGCTCGCCCGAGTGGGAGAGGGCTGCCAGGCGGGTGAGCCCGAGCAGGGCCAGGCCTGCGGCGTCGGGGGTCGCGCCGTCGTGGTCCGAGCGCGGGCGGTGGATCAGGGGGTTGCGCGCGTGCTCGCCGTCCCTCGGCGTCAAGAAGAGCGCCCCCGTCGTGCGGTCGGCGAAGCGGGATTCAATCTCGTCGGCGAGCCAGAGTGCGGCTGCGAGGAAGTGCTCGCCGCCACCCGCCCGCTGGAGGTCGAGACAGGCGCAGAGCATCGCCGCATGGTCGTCGAGGAAGCCCTCGATCTTCGCGCGGTCCCCGTCGTAGACGCGTAAGAGTCGGCCGTCGACGACCATTTTCTCGAGTACGAATTCGCCGGCGCGGACCGCATCCGCGAGCACGCTCGCATCGGAGAGCACCGTCGCGGCGCGCGCGAGACCCGAGATCGCATAGCCATTCCAGGACGCCACGTGCTTGCGGTCCGTCGCGGGTGCAACGCGCTGGCTGCGGGCGGCCAACAGGCGGGCGCGGGCGCTCGCCTGCTCCGCGCGGGGGGCCCGCGCTTCATCGACGAGCTGCGTCGTGCCGTGCTCGAAGTTGCCGCGCGGACGCACGCCGTAGGTCGTGCAGAAGGAGGCCGCGTCCTCGCCCAGGACCGCTTCGATCTGCGCCAGCGTCCAGACGAAATAGCGGCCCTCTTCGCCCTCACTGTCCGCATCCTGGCTGGCGAAGAAGGCGCCGCCCGCTCCGGTCAGCTCACGGCGGAGGTATCCGATCGTCTCGGCGATCGGCCAGACGAAATCGCCGGCGGCGTGGCTTCGCCGCGCCATCTCGGCGTAGAACGACAGGAGCTGGCCCTGGTCGTAGAGCATCTTCTCGAAGTGGGGGATCGTCCAATTCGCGTCGGTGCAGTAGCGATGGAAGCCTCCGCCGAGCTGGTCGAAGAGCCCGCGGCGCGCCATCTCGTTCCCGGTCGACGTGAGAAATCGCGCCGTGGCGGTCGCTTCGGCGGGGGGCAGGAAATCGAGGGCCGTCATGAGCAGCTCGAGATTCGTCGGCGTCGGGAACTTGGGTGCACTGCCGAATCCGCCGTGGACGGCGTCGGCGTTTCGCATCACGAGTCGCGCCGCCCGCACGACCGTGTCCGGTCCAGCGCGATAGGCCGAGCTTTCAGCCGGCCGGGCGGCGATCGCCGCGGCGATCTGTGAGGCGTTGTCCTCGATCTCTGCCCGGCGATTCTGCCAGGCCTCCATGACGGCTTCGATGACGTCGGGGAATCCGGGCATGCCGCCGCGGCGTGCGGGCGGCAGGTAGGTGCCGACGAAGAAGGGCCGGCCGTCGGGGGTGCAGATCACGTTGAGGGGCCAGCCTCCGTGGCCGTGGAGCCGGAGCGCCGTGTCCATGTAGATCTGGTCGACGTCGGGGCGCTCCTCGCGGTCCACCTTGATGTTCACGAAGGCTTCATTCATGCGCGCCGCGATCGCTGCGTCCTCGAAGGACTCGCGCTCCATCACATGGCACCAATGGCAGGCGCTGTAACCGATCGAGACGAGCAGCGGCCGATCGAGCTCCTTCGCGCGGAGGAGCGCCTGCTCGCCCCACGGATACCAGTCGACGGGATTCCACTGGTGTTGGCGCAGATAAGCGCTCGATTCCCGCGCGAGTCGGTTTGGCTTGCGCCCGGGCGCATGTCCGGATTCGGGCGCTCCGAGCGTGGCTCGGGGAATCGAGTCGTCCGGGGCGTCCGGGGCGTTCTGCGGGTGCGCGTCGCTCATGGGTAGCGCAGAGACTAGCCGGCCACTGTCGCAGCGACAGGCGGCGGGTGGGCGCGCTGGCGACTACTGTCTTGCGCGTGGACATCGTGCATCTCGATACGACGGGCAGCCGACGCGCTGCGGGCCCTGTGGACGAAGCAGGCCATCTCCGCGCGTTGCGGCTTCGCTCGGCGGATGCCCTCGAGCGGGCTTTCGGCTTCCTCGAGGCGCAGCCCGACGAGTGGGCCCGTGCGCGATCGCGCGTTCTGTGTGGCGCCGAGCCGTCCTCGCTCCTCACCACGCGACTGGAATCGTACCAGCAGCCCGACGGGAGCTTTCCGCTCGGAACGCTCGTCTCCGGCGGCGGCCTCGGCTTTCCCCCGCTCGAGCTCGCAGGGCTTTCTTCCGCTGGTCTTGCTCTCGTCGGTACGCTCGAGGCGCTGCTCGTCGCCGCCGATGCCGGACTCCTCTACGGCGCATGGCTCGAGCGCGCAATTCGATTTCTCGAGCGGCATCAGTCCGGCGACGGCGCCTTTCGGGTGGAGTCGCTGCGAGAGGACGCGCCGGTCGCCCTTCATGAAGATGTCCTCTGGACCGGCATGGTCGCCGGCCTGCTCGGCCGCACACCGCTCTCCCGCGCCGACACCCTCGAGCGGGCCGGGGCGTTTCTCGCCGAGCGCTTCACGCCGGACGCCGTCGAGAACGACGGCTATTCGGCATTGATGGCCTACTCGCTCTACTTCACCAACGTGGGTGGCGAGCTCTCGGACGAGGCGCTCCAGTGGTGTGGGCGG
>JANNQH010000597.1:0-1840 GCA_031400655.1 Deltaproteobacteria bacterium
GCGTCGCGACCACCGCCGGCGGCGTCACCGCAGGCTCGGCTGCGGCCGCTTGGCTCGCATTCAACTGGGATTCCGCGCCGATCGCCGTCGATGACGCCAGCAGCACGAGCGAGCCGATCAGGAAATGGGTGCGCCTCATGAGTTCCTCCGTGGACCGTATCCGCATGCCGGCGGCCTACCGGTGGCAGGCGGCGCTCGCCCGTCCACGGACGCACGCTCCCCTCCGGCGAACCTATCGGTGTACGTCCGGGAACTCTTGACCTCTGCGCTTGGATCTCGATCAGCCAGCCCGCGGGGCGCCGTCCGCTGGAAGGTCGGTACGAAGCCGTCTCGTCAGCCCTTGGAGCCGAGCCGCTCGACGCGCTTCCTGGCCTCGACGGACCAGTCGGGCTGGTTCACCGAAACGCCCTCGGTCTTCGCCTTCGCGAGCAGCTTCTCGCCGAACTCGATCGACTTGCGACTCTCGGCGAGCGCCTTCTCGGGCTCCTGATTGCGCTCGTAGGCTTCGGCGAGGTGGTTGCGCACGATCCCCTGGACTTCGAGGGCGTCGGCAGGGAATCGCGCTCGCGCCTCCTCGAGGTAACCAATGGCCGCCGACGGAACGCCACGCTTCAGCATCACCCAGCCCAGGGTGTCCGAGGCATTCCCGTCGTCGGGCAGCTGCTCCTTGGCCTGTTGGGCCAGCTCGAGGGCACGGTCGAGATCGCCGCCGGACTCGGCGATCAGGTAGGCCAGGTTGTTCTTGGCCATCGCCAGGTCGTTGGTGAGGGAGATTGCCTTTTCATAGGCCGTGATCGAGTCGGGCCGGCGGTCATTCTGTTCGTAGGCGATCGCGAGTCGATACTGGAGATCGGCGGATTCGGGCACGGAGCTAGCCGCGCGCTCCAGGATCTCGATCATTTCGGCGTTCTTGCCCTCACGCAGCGCGACGTCGGCCAGCGTGAGCTGAGCCGTCACGTTGCGTCCGTCGAGCTCGATCGCGCGCGCGAGCGACTTTCGACCTGCCGTCGAGTCGCCACTCAAGAGCGCGACCTCGCCCTGCAGTTCCGCGATCGCGCTGTCGTTCGGAGCCGCTTCCGCCGCCTTTGCAATTCGCGCAGCGGATTCGGTGAGCTTGCCCTGGTCGCGGTCGAGAGCCAGCAGGGTCCGCAGGACCTGGGGATTGCCCGGCGTCATCTCGTCGGCCTTCAGCAGGCGCGCCCTGCCCTGCTCGATGCGTCCGAACGCCAGGTCGAGCCGACCGAGGGCGAAGTGCGCCGCCGCATCCCGCTTCTCTTCCGGAATCTTCTCGACCTCTTGATAGGCCTCTTTACCGCGCCCCAGGCGAATCAGACTCTGACCGACGACGATCCGAACCTCGCCGTCGTCGGGGCGCTCCGCGAGATAGGCGCGCCCCTGCTCGATCGCGAACTCGTGCTCGCCCAGCTGGGCATGGACCTTGGCGAGCAACTTGCGGGCGTCCAGCAGCTGCGGATCGAGCTCGACCGCACGTGCGAGCTCCACTCGGGCGCGCGCGTATTCACCCGCCGCCGTGAGCGTGGACCCGAGCACGAAGCGCGCCTGGGCCCAATCCGGCTTCGCCTGCAAGACGGTCTCGAGCGACTCCTTGGCCGCCTTCACGTCGGATTCCGTCAGCGCAATCTTGGCCTTTACGAAATGGGCTTCCGGATTGTCGGGCTCCTTCTCGAGGATCGCGTCGACGATCGCCCGGCCCTCCTCAGTGGCGTCTTGATCTTTGTCCTTGAAGCCCTTGTCGATCAGGAGCTCGGCCTCGCGCAGCTGGGCCCCGCGGTTCTCGGGGTCGACCTCGACGGCCTTGCGGGCTGCCGCAAGGGCGCCG
>JANNQH010000598.1:0-6414 GCA_031400655.1 Deltaproteobacteria bacterium
ACGACCGACGTCATCCTCTCGACTTGCGCGGGCGCGACGACTCGGGTCTAGAATGAAGCCGACCGCAGCCCAAGCTCAACCCACGGGCACGCGAGAAGAGCCAAGCATGAAAAGATCCGCCACGATCCAATTCCCGACCCGGCGACACGCTCGCCCGGCGACGCGCCTTGGGTGGCGAGTCGTCGCGTCGGCCAGAAGCGCGCTCCTCATCGTCGTGGCGGGAATGCTTTCCGGCGTTTCCGTACGCGCAGAGGATGCGTCTTTCGACGGTGTCGACGGGCTTCGACAGTGGACTATCTACGGCGGTCCCGAGATCGCGATTTATGGCCAATCGGCAAAGGGCTCCTCGACATCCACGCAGATCACGGGTCCGCGGGTCTCGCCGCCCGTCCCCGCCTTCGGCGACCTGGGCACCGAGGTCAGCGAGCCCGAAAGCTCGCGCGAGTTGGTCGCTTCGTTTCTTGCCGGCGGCACGTTTGGCGTCTTGACGCCCGGGCTCGATCTACCCTATCGGCCCCGCGCTTTTCTCGACGTAAACATCTCGTCTCCGTTGACGACCGAAACGCAGCTGGCGCGCCGCGGCAATCCCGGCATCCTGGCATTCCCGAGAGGTCAGAATCCGCCCTTTCCGGTCGGCGAGGGCGCGATGATCGGCGTCGGAACGGAGCTGTCGGCTCAGCAACAGGGTCCACAGATCCATGCGGGAATCGGAGTCTCGTTCGAGTTCCCGATTCCGGGCGACCAGCTGATCCGAGTCAAGCCTGCCGTGATGTACAGCCGAACGGTCCTCGATCTCAAGGCTCAGGTCGTCCGCGCAGTGCGCCTCAACACCGACGCCGGCCCGAATCAACAGCTCGATGATTTCAGGCTGATCGCCCTCAAGGACGAACGAACCGAGGTCTATCATGCCGCCGGCCCATCCCTCGAGATCGAGTACGTACCAGGACTCCAATGGGGTCCCTTCTCGATTTCGCTTTTCGCGCGCGGTCACGGCGCTCGCACCCTCGGCGAGTCCAAGACGGAAATGCAGCAGTGCAACACCGCCGGCGGGCAACCGAACGAATGCGTCTCATGGAAGTACGTCCAGGACAACTGGGCCTACCGAGCGACGGCCGGCGTCCACCTGAACTGGATTCCTCGACCCCTCTGGTGAGGAGCTGGTGAGGCTGGCGAACCGATCACGCTAGGCCGGCTCGCGCGGAGTCTGACCCGGTGGCGCATTCTCCAGGGCGCGACGATCGAGTCCGACTTCTCTCCCGGGAGTGGGAGACGGTATCCCCGCCTGCTTCGATCCCAAGATTGACACGACCTCCCGATCCGGGCACATCCCCCACGGGCAGAGTTGCGTGTCAAAATGACGAGGCATCGAAAAAATCCCCACACTTTTTATGCCGCTCATAGTAGGATCGACCTCGATCTGGGAAGGTCACTCGTTCGAGATTTTTGTCTCGACCGGGTGAAGGGATATTCGGCTGAGCGGGCGCCCTGTAGATAGGGAGCCATTTTGATCGGAACATCGCTCGAGCTCGGAGTGCTGGGAAACACTCCGAAACCAGCTTGAGCACGGGACTCGCGAGCGAGGAGCCTGCCTGTACATAGACAGCAGGCTCGAAGCAACGTGAATGCACCCGGCAGTTCGGATCGACGCTTTTCTCCTCCTCCAGATCACGACATTGCACGGCCCGACTCGTCGCACGGTGCACGGGAAGGGATTTGTGCCCACGCCTTCGCTCACGCGGGGGCGGTCGCTATCGGCGCTCGCGCTGTGGCACTGAAAGAGGAAGAAGCAAATGAGTCGATTCAACAAGGCAATCGCGGCGGCCGCGCTCTTGTTTGTCATGCCGACGGCGGCCAGCGCCCTCGGCATCTCGATCGTGAACGTGTCGGGCACCGGCAGCACCAGCTTCATGCAGAATGGCGACCAGATCACCTTCGATCTCCGGCTCGAGAATCCCACGAACCTGGGACTGGCCGGCCTCGACGTGGTCGTTTCGGGCTTCGACACTCCCGGAGCCACCCCCGCGATCAGCAGCGGCCTCACGCTGGTCGGCGGCCAGGTTGCCGGCGCGGCGTTCAACACGGTCTTCGATCCGGATCCGCAGAATGCGAACGGCTTGATCAATGTCCGCACCGCACCGCTCAATATCTGGGCCATCAACCTGCTGAATCCCCAGCCCGTGCGTACCCAGCTCTTTGGCGGCATCGACACCGTCAACAAAACCGGCAACGGCAACAACGACCTGGGCATCGGCGGCACCTCGACCGGTTCCGGTGACGTCCACTTCCGCGTGACCTACCGCCTGGTGATCGTGGGCAACGCGGGCCCGTCCCAGGACCTGCTGCTGAGCTTCGGCACCATGGCCGACCAGGGCCACGTTGCGATCGACCGGTTCGGCAACGACGTCCCGTTCCAGAACGCGACCTACGCGCTCACGGTCATCCCGGAGCCGGGCACGGCGCTGCTGATGGGCCTCGGCCTCGCGGCTCTCGCCACGCGCCGACGCTAGTCGGACCGAAGCTCGGCGAGCGCCCTCCGATGGGATGGGCGCTGGCCGACGGCTTCTCGAGCGGCCGCCCTCGCAAGAGGGCGGCCGTTTCTGGTTCTGGCTCTGTTATTGGTTCCGGTGGCAGAGAAAACTGCGGCGCCCACTCGCGCTCAGGCTTTCTCGCGTCGCAGGTGGACACTGCCCACGTCGTCGAGGGACGCGGTCCAGCCGGGCGGGACGACGACCGTATCGACATCGGACTCGACGAGCGCAGGCCCCGAGATCGGACCAACCGCCGCGAGCTCCGCGCGCGAAAGGACGCGGGTGCGCGAGGCCTTGTCGGGACCGAACCAGACGTCTCGCCACTCCGGTTGGAGCGTCGATGTCGAATCCGCGCCGCTGCGGCGCAGCGGCGGCCGCGCGACGGGAATCCGCAGCCGCACGCGAAACGCCGCGTACTCGACCGCGCCCTCCGACTCGATCCCGTAGAGCTCGCGATAACGCGCCCGGAACCGCTCGGGCAGCGCGGCGAGCTCGGCTGCCTCCGCCCCCGGCTTCGGGGCGAAGGGAATCGAGAGCTCGTGGGACTGGCCGACGAAGCGGGCGTCGACGAGGCGCTCGACCTCGAGACCTTCGACCAGGGCGGCCTCCTCGCCCGCGAGGCCCATCTTCTCGCGCGCGAGCCGCAGCGTCCGCTCGAAGAGGCCCGAGAGCGTCGCAAGATCGAGATCGGAGGCCCGGATCCAGCGCGTCTGGCCGTGCTCGAGGGTGAGATCCGTGGCCTGCATCCCGATCGCCGACGCGACGCCCGCCTCGGGCGGAGCCACGACATGATCGATGCCGAAGCGCGAAGCCAGGCCGACGGCGTGCATCGGCCCGGCGCCGCCGAAGCAGATCAGCATGTGGTCGCGCGGATCGATGCCCTGCTGGACCGTGACGACATGGACCGCCGACGCCATGTTCGCATTCGCGATCTCGTGGATCGCCCAGGCGGCGCGCACGACGCTCGTGCCGAGGGGCTCGGCGACCTCGCGAGCGATCGCCGCGTGAGCCCGCGCGGGATCGAGCGCCAGCGTGCCGCCGGCGAATCGCTCGGGGGTCAAGTATCCGAGCACGAGATTCGCATCCGTCACGGTCGGCGCGGTTCCTCCCCGCGCATAGCAAGCGGGGCCGGGATCGGCGCCCGACGAGCGCGGACCGACACGCAGCAGGCCCTCCGGATCGAGCCAGGCGATCGAGCCCCCGCCCGCGCCCACTTCGGCGAGGTCGATCGTCGGGGTCTTGATCGGCATGCCGGTCCCGGCGCGGCGCCCGCCGTAGCTTCCCCGTCCGCCGACGTGGAGCTCCCGCACGACGCGGGGCCGGCCATCGTGGATCACGCCGGCCTTCGCCGTCGTCCCGCCCATGTCGAAGGAGATGACGCGCTTCGCCGCATAATGGGAGGCGAAGCGCGTGGCGGCCATGACGCCCGCGGCGCCCCCCGACTCGAGCGTCGCGATGGCGCGCTCGGCGGCGACCTCCGCCGACATCACGCCGCCCGAAGACTCCATGATGTGAAGCGGGCCCGTGATCCCGAGGCGCGCGAGACCCTCCCGCAGGCGCGCCAGATAGCGGGCCATCAGCGGCGCCACCTGGGCGGTGTGAAGCGTCGTGCTGGCCCGATCGAACTCGCGCATCTCGGCGTGGACCCGCGAGGAGAGCACGATCCGCACCCCCGGCAGCGCCTGCTTCAGGATGCCCTCCATCGCGTCCTCGTGATCGGGATACGCGTAGGAGTGCAGGAAGCAGACGGCGACCGCCTCCGGCGCGAAGCGCGCGATGCGCGATGCCACCTCGCGGGCCTGAGCCGCGTCGAACGCGACGAGGACTTCCCCGCGAGCGCTGCAGCGCTCGGCCACCTCGAACACCGCGTCCCGGGCCAGCACCGGCGGCGAGGGCGCGAAGAACAGGTCGTAGCGGTCGTCCTCGACGCGAGCCTCACGACCGATGCGCAGCAGATCGCCGAAGCCCCTGGTCGTGACGAAGGCGACGCGGGCGCCCCGGTGCTCGATCAAGGCGTTGGTGGCGAGGGTGGTGCCGTGGACCACGCGCTCGATCGACGCGGGATCGACGCCGGTCGTGGCGAGGATCCGCTCGATGCCGGCGAGCACGCTCTCCTCCGGCGCCGCCGGCGTCGTCAGCTGTTTGACGACGTGAAGCCGCCCGTCGCCCCGGGTCAGCACGATGTCGGAAAAGGTCCCGCCGATGTCGGCTCCGAGCACGCAGCGCTCGCTCATCGCGCGTCCTCCGCGGTCACGTATCCCTCGGCGAGATCCGCCAGGGTCCGCGCGCGATCCCGCTGCTCCGGTCGCCCGAGTCCGCCGCCACCCGAGGTGCGCAGGACGAAAGTCTCGCCCGCGAAGAGCGGCTGATTCGCGGCCTTCGCGAGCAGCGGCCGCGATTCGCCATTCGGCCTCACCGCGAACTGCTCGCCCGCCCGTCCCGGGCTGCCTCCGTCGCGGCCGCGCGGCGCGAACCGGACCCGTTCGCTGCGCACCGCGAGCTCGCAGTCGGTGAGCACCCGGATCCGGGTCTCGACCCCGAGCCCCCCGCGATATTGCCCGACACCGCCGGAATCCGGGATGAACGACTGGGACTCGAACACGAGCGGCAGCCGCGCTTCGAGCGGCTCGACCTGTGGCACGACATTGCGCCCACCGAGAAAGAAAGAGCCCGTCGCACTCGGACCATCCGAGCCGACTCGCGCGCCGAGCCCGCCGTACTCGTACGAGAGCAGCAGCCAGGGGGCGTCGCCCGTCGGCATTGCGAGCGTGAAGGGATGGATCACCGCGGAAGCCGCCGTCGCGCGGTCCGGCCGCGCCTGCGAGAGCGCGTCGACGACCGCCTCGCAGACCGCCGTCACCGACACCACGCGCCCACCACAGGCCGCCGGCCACTTCGGATCGAGCAATGAGCCCTTCCGGAATAGGACCTCGATCGGTACATAACATCCCTCGTTCATCGGAATCGTGGGATCGACGAAGCAGCGCACCGCGTAGAGCGCCCCCGTCAGCGCCTGCGAGAAGCCCGCATTGATGGCACCGCGTGCTTGATCGTCACTCGCGCTGAAATCGAGCCGGACGGGCGCATCGCCGCCGACCGTGACCGCGACGCGAATGACCGGCGAGCGATCGAGATCGAGCCCATCGTCGTCGATCGTATACTCGCCGCGGTAGACGCCGGGGGCGAGCTTGGCGAGCTCGTCGCGCATGCGACGCTCGGTGCCCGAGAGATAGCTCGCGACGCCGCGGTCGAGGGCCTCGGGGCCGTACTCGGCGGCGAGCGCCTCGAGGCGACGGGCCGCGACATGGGCGCCGGCGACGAGGGCCTTCAAGTCGCCGAGCACGCGGTCGGGGGTGCGGCTGTTGAGGGCGATCAGGCGGTGCAGGTCGAAGACCTCCCGGCCCTCGGCGTAGATCTTGACGGGCGGCAGCTGGAGTCCTTCGGCGAAGACGTCGGTGGCGCCGGGAACGATGCCGCCGGCGGAAGAGCCGCCGAGATCCGAGACGTGGATCAGCGTGCCCGTGAAGAAGCGCACGCGGCCCGCGATGAAGACGGGACGGAAGACGAGCAGATCGTTCGCGTGGATTCCTCCGCGAAAACAGTCGTTCATCACGAACACGTCACCCTCGCGCATCGTCTCGAGCGGGTGATCCTCGAGCACGGCCGGGAGCGAGCAGCGCAGGCTCGACGCGTGCATCAGATTGGTCGCGGTCGAGAGCGAGACCAGCCGCCCCGTGTGGTCGAGAATGCCGGCGCAGGCGTCGGCACCCTCGACGATCATCGCCGAATGGGCCGACTTGACGACGACGATGCTCGCCTCCTCGGCCGCGATCCGCAGCGCGTGGCGCAGCACTTCCGCCTCGAGCCGCGAGGCGGCGTCCTGATC
>JANNQH010000599.1:0-1599 GCA_031400655.1 Deltaproteobacteria bacterium
CTCGCTCATGCGGGCTGCCGCGACGCCGTCGTCGGCCCATAACATCTCTTCCGCCCGATCGAGCAGCCGCTGCATGCCGCGCGCTTCCAGGGCGGAGACCGGGACCGCCCCGTAGCGACGTGCCAGCGCTTCGATTTCGTCGGGCGGAAGCCGGTCGATCTGATTGAAGACGAGCAGCTCGGGCTTTTCATCGAAGCCAAGCTCGCCGAGCACCTGGCGCACCGCCTGGATGCGCCGATCGATATCCGGGCTCGCCGCGTCGACCACGTGGAGCAGCAGGTTCGCGTCGCGCAGCTCCTCGAGGGTCGCGTGGAAGGCGGCCACGAGATCGGGGGGCAGGTCGCGGATGAAGCCCACCGTGTCGGTGATGATGACTTCGCGCTCGCGCGGAAAACGCAGGCGGCGCGAGACCGGGTCGAGGGTCGCGAACATCTTGTCCTCGACGTGGACGTCGCTTTGGGTCAGGGTGCGGAGCAGCGTGCTCTTGCCGGCGTTCGTGTAGCCGACGATCGAGAGCACCGGCACCGAGCGGCGGCCGCGCTTGCGCCGGCGTCCCTCGCGCTGGTCGGTCAGGTGCTTCGCCTCGCGTTCGAGGCGCGTGATGCGGTCGCGCACGCGGCGGCGATCGCTCTCGAGCTTCGTCTCGCCGGGGCCGCGCCCGCCGATTCCTGCCGCGAGGCGAGAGAGCGAAAGATCGGCGCGCTGGGAGAGACGCGGCATGCGGTAGCGGAGCTGGGCGAGCTCGACCTGCAGCTTTCCGTCTCCGGTCGAGGCGCGCTGCGCGAAGATGTCGAGGATCAGCTGCGTCCGGTCGATCACGCGCAGCTCCATCCGCTCGGCCAGGTTGCGCGCTTGGGCGGGGGTCATGTCCTGGTCGAAGATCACGAGGTCGACGTCGCTCTGGAAGCAGCGGATCACCAGATCGGAGAGCTTGCCGGCGCCGACCATCGTGCGCGGATCGACGGCAGGGCGCGTCTGGGTGATCACGTCGACGACCGTGACCCCGGCGGAGCGGGCGAGCTCGCGCAGCTCGGCCACGTGCATCTCGAGGGTCGCGCGGTCGCGGCCGGCGGTGACCGAGACGAGAATCGCGCGCTCGCCGTCGCCGATGTCGTGGGTCGCGGTGGTGCGGGCGAGCTCGTTCTCGAGGTCGCGGATCCAGCTGCTGAATTCGACGTCGAGATCCGCCGGATGGCAGGGCGGGAGCTTCGCCGTCGAGCGCCCATCTGGATTGGCGGCACACAGCGACGCCGCATGGGCGAGCGAAGGAAGCCCGTCTTCGCGGACGCCGATCGACACCACGGCGTCGAGCCGAAGCAGCGCGAGGTCGGTCAGGTCGTCCCGGGTCAGCCCCTCGTTTGCGAGATGCGTCTTCAGGAGCCGCAGACCGCGCAGGCGGCCGCGGCCCGCGCGCAGGCGGCCCCAGTCCGGGAGCTCCGTCCCGGACGGACTGCCGACCATGACGTGTTGGACGGCCCCCGCCCGGTCGATGAGCACGCCGACTTGACGACGGATCTCGCCCGAGAGCTCGGTCAGCTCGCGTGCGAGCTCGTTCGTGACGAGGCGGTCTGCGCTGAGGCGCCGCCGGAGCAGGCGCTC
>JANNQH010000600.1:0-2078 GCA_031400655.1 Deltaproteobacteria bacterium
AAATTGCCGCGGCTCTTCGACTATCTAGAATCCGAGCTCGAGGGCGCGGGCGCGGCAAAACCCGAGGACGCGCGCCATCTACTCGGGGCCACGCTCTCGATCGCCGACATCGCCGTCGGGGTCCAGCTCGCGCAGCTCGAGATGGTGGCGGGGCTGCCGGACGTCCGCCGCTGGCCCCGCGCCGTGACCTTCGCCGAGCGCATGATCGCGCGCCCGAGCTTCGCTCCGAACCTCGCGATCTGCCGCAAGATCGTCAAGCAGCGCGTCGACCTCAACGGAAATTGAGTCGCGGACCGAAGGGACCGTCCGCCGTCCCACCGCGCACGATTACGATGGGTCGAGAAGCGCCGTCGCCCCGAGTGCTCCGGTCGGGCCTCGTCGCGGGCGAGATAGAGGACGCACGCGCGGCACCACGATCGCAGACACCAGTGGTCCCTCCACGCGTGCCGTCCGACACCCGAGTCCGCGGCGAGGCCCGGCCGGAGCACATGGCACGCTGCCCGTCCTGGGTCAGCGAGGGCTTGCTAGAGTAAAACTCTGGCTCGCGCCCCGGGCCCGTGACCAGCGAGGATGCTCCGATGCAGTTCGATTTCACTCCCGACGATCTGATCGCCTCCCGCAACTACGGCGTCGCCGGTCAGCCCCACGACGCCTGGACACAGCTCCGAAAGCACGCGCCGGTCTGGCGCTGCGAGAGCAGCGAGTTCCCGCCCTTCTACGCGATCACGCGCCACGCGGACATCGTCAAGATCTCGAGCAAGCCCAACATCTTCAGCAACTCGAAGGGCCCGACGCTCGTCAGCTTCGAGCAGGAAGCCCGCCGGATCGCCGATTCGACGAGCTTCGGCAGCATGCGGACAATCATCGAAATGGATCCGCCGGAGCACCGCGAGTTCCGCAAGGTCGCGAGTGGCTTCTTTACGCCAAGAAGCATCCGGCGCCTCGACGACATCGTGACCGAGTGCGCGCGGGAGCAGGTCGACAAGCTCGGGCGGGAGGGTGAGTGCGATTTCGTCGAGCTGATCGCGCAGCGCCATCCGCTGCGCGTGCTCGCGACGCTGCTCGGCGTCGAGCGCCACGAAGAAGAGACGATGCTGCGCTTGACCCAGGAGCTCTTCGGCTCCGAGGATCCCGATCTCCAGCGAAAGGGCGAGGATCGCAAGGCCGCGACCGCCGCGCTCGGCGCCGACTTCATCAACCTCTTCACACGCGTGATCCAGGACCGCCGCGCGAATCCCCGCGACGATCTCGCCAGCATGCTCGCCAACGCGAAGATGGCCGACGGCAGTCCGATGCCCCCGATCGAGACCTACGGCTATTTCCTGATCGTCTTCACGGCCGGCCACGACACGACCCGCAATGCGATCGCCTCGGGCATGCAGGCGCTGCTCGAGAATCCTGATCAGCTGAAGATGCTCTGCGCAGATCCCTCCCTCGCCCGTTCGACGGTCGAAGAGGTCGTGCGCTGGACGACGCCGGTCAACTACATGAAGCGCAAGCTGCTTCAGGACGTCGAGCTCCACGGCACCAAGCTCCGTGCCGGCGAAGAGCTGGCGATGTTCTACGCCTCCGCCAATCGCGACGACGAGGTCTTCGACGCTCCCTTCGAGTTCGACATCGCCCGCGATCCGAATCCGCATCTGGGCTTCGGGACCGGCGAGCATTTCTGTCTCGGTGCCCACGTGGCGCGGCTCTCGTCGCGGGCGCTCTTTCTCGAGCTCGCTCGGCGGATCGAGTCGATGGAGGCGGTCGGAACGCCCAGCCACATTGCGTCGAGCTTCGTGGTGGGGCTCAAGACGCTGCCGATTCGCTATCGCATGCGTGCGGCCGCGTGATTTCCGCGCGGCCTTTTCGCTGCGCAGAAGGGAGTGAGCCATGACGACGTTCGGATTCACGAAGCTCGTGGTCGGCGATCTCGAGAAGATGAAATCCTTCTACACGAACGTGTACGGCCTGAAGCAGTTCGACCGGATCAAGGCCGACATCGGAATCGATCCGATCGACGAGATCATGCTGGGCCGCGATTCGGGATTCGGTCCCGGATCGATCGTCCTGCTCCGGTTCACCGAGCTCGCGCC
>JANNQH010000601.1:0-9301 GCA_031400655.1 Deltaproteobacteria bacterium
TCGGAGGAGAACTGATCACCATGCGGCACGGGATAGAGAATCTGGTCTTGGCGGGTCTCCTCGCGCTCTCGGTCTCGACGGGTGTTGCGTCAAGTGCGACTGCCCAGGGGCTCGAGGGCGAGAGCGGACCGTTGCCGACCCTCGAGATCACGCCGGGCAACGTGAAGGCGTTCCGGGCCGCGGTGCTTCGCTTCATGGAAGTGGGGCCGCCGGTCGGGGCGGAGCGCGTCACGGCACTGCGCGACGAGGTCGACCGGGGGCTCGAGTTCTCGAGCGTGGTCATGCCGCTCGGCCGCGCGGCCTATCTCGCGTCGGAGCAGAGCGGTCCGCTCTCCCAGGCGACCCTCGACTGCGAGACCTGGAAGCAGAGCGGGGCCGACGCGGTGGTGCAGGGAGAGATGAGGCGCGCCGAGACGCGGTTGCGCGCCGATCTCCGGGTCTGGGACGTGGCGCGCTGCAAGGAGCTCAAGACCGGCCACGTGATCGGCGACCGCGACGACCTGCCGAAGCTCGGCCGCATGATCGCGGATCAGGTGGTCGAAGCGCTGACGGGAACGCGCGGCGTATCCGCGACCGAGCTCGCCTTCATCTCCGATCGCACCGGGACGCGCGAGCTGTTCGTGATGTCCGCCGACGGCCGCAACCAGCGCCCCGCGACCCGAGTCAACTCGCTGAAGATGTTTCCGGAGTGGATGCCCGACGGCAGCGCGATCCTCTACATCGCCTACGCGAAGAACCAGCCCGGGCTCTTCCTCACGTCGCGCAGCCCGCTGATCAAGCCCGGACCGATCCTCCAGAGCCTGTTCGTGGGCCGTCCGGTGTATCGCGGTCGGTTCGATCCGACCGGCGAGGAGCTCGCCGTCGTCTCGAGCGTCGAAGGGGCGGCGGAGATCTTCCTGGTGAAGCGGCAGGGGAGCCAACCGCGCCGCCTGACGAACCACCCGGCCATCGACATCTCGCCCACCTTCTCTCCGGACGGCCGCCAGATCGCGTTCGTGTCGGACCGGAGCGGGAGCCCGCAGCTCTATCTGATGAACCGCGACGGCGGAAATCTCCAGCGTCTGACCTTCACGGGCTCGTACAACGCCGCCCCCATCTGGTCGCCCGATGGCCGCTGGATCGCCTACGAGACGCGTGTCCGGGGACAATTCGACATCTGGCTGATCGATCCGTCGGGCCAGATCAATTTTCCGGTGATCCAGCATCCGAAGAGTGACGAGGGCCCGACCTGGTCCCCCGACGGCCGCAAGCTCGCCTTCAGCTCGAGTCGCCGGGGTCGCTACGACATCTATATCGCCGATTGGAACGGCGACAACGTCGTGCGTGTCACGGAATCGGCGGGTAGCAATATTCAACCGGCCTGGGGTCCGCAGGCCCGCTAGTGCCTGCTAAAGTGTGCGGCCCTCAAAAGGCCAGGGTGAGCTCGAGGCTCAACCGGAGGTCATGCCGATGTCCGAGCAAAGCTGGGTTGCGCAAGCAGGTCGCTGCGATTTCCCGATCTTCCGGGTGGCAGGGGGCATTTTGGTGAAGGCAGGGCAAGAGCGGCGAGACCGCAGGATCCGGCGCGGCGCGCTCGTGGCGCTTTGCGCGCTGTCGCTGGCGCTGCCGATGCTGATGGCGGGATGTGCGACGCAGGGTGACCTCCTGAGGGTCGAGGAGGACATCGCCTCCCTGAAGCGCAGCGGCCGAACCGGGGCCGATCCGTTCAAGCGGATCGCGCAGCTCTCCTCCGACATCGACGTGCTGCGCCAGGAAGTGCGCGATTTGCAGGGTGAGCTCGAGCTCGCCCGCAAGGAGGCGGCCGACGCGCTCGCCGAGGTGCACAAGACGCGGACCGCGGTCGCCCAGGGCGCGATGGGGACGGCGGGTGGTGCGGCAGCGGCCGACTATATGGGCTCTGGCAGGATGGGCTCTGGCAGTACGGGCTCGAGCAGCTCGGGCGTCGGCAGTGGCGATCCAGGCGTGGCGATCGACGCAGGCGTGCCCACGACGGGCCGGGCGGGCGGCTCTCCCGATCAGGAGGTCGCGACCTATCAGAAGGCGCTCGAAACCTGGCAGGGCGACAACTTCAAGGGTTGCATCGATCAGTTCACCGGATTCCTGCAGGTCTACCCGTCCTCGAGCTATGCGGACGATGCGGCCTACTGGCTGGCGGACTGCACTTACAGCAGCAAGGAATACAAACGCGCGGTCGTCCGCTTCAACGCGGTCGTCAACGTGTATCCGGACAGCCCGAAGGCGCCCGACGCGCTCTATCGACAGGGTGAATCCCTGCTCAAGCTCGGGCCGAAGTTTCACGAAGCGGCTCGGACGGTTTTCAAGCGGGTCGAGAAGGAATATCCCGACTCACCGCGGGCGGCCGAGGCCAAGCGCCAGCTGAACACCCTGGGCGCGGGCCCGGCCTGAATCGAACGAATGAAGCGGGCGTCCGCGCGCCCTCTGGACGGAGCAGAGCGTTGAAGAAGCGTGACATGTTGAAGTTCAAGAAGATCCTGGAAGCCCAGCGCGACGAGCTCCTGGGCAATGCCCAGAAGACCATCACCGGCGAGATCCATCTCGACCCGGACGATTTTCCCGACGAGATCGACGCCGCGTCGTCCGAGATGAATCTCGCCTTCCAGGGGCGCCTGCGCGAGCGCGAGCGCGGGCTGATCGTCAAGATCCTGCAGGCGCTGCGCAAGATCGAAGAAGGCGTCTACGGCGAGTGCGAGTCCTGCGGCGAGGAGATCTCGCTCAAGCGCATCGAAGCGCGGCCGGTCGCCGAGCTGTGCATCGACTGCAAGGCCGAACAGGAAGCGCTCGAGCGCCGCAACGCCTGACCCCGTTCGCGGCTCATGAGGCCGAGAGATCGCGAGTGTCCCTGCCCCAATCGCCCATTGTGCTCGGCATCGAAAGCTCGTGCGACGAGATGGCGGCGGCGGTCGTGCGCGGGGGCCGGGAGATTCTCGCGAGCGCGGTGCACGGTCAGGCGGACGTGCATTCGCCCTACGGTGGCGTTGTTCCCGAGCTCGCCAGCCGCGACCATGTCCGGGCCGTCTCCGGCGTCGTCGAAGCCGCGCTTTCGCAAGCGGGGATCGCGCTCGAGGATCTCGATGGCATCGCGGTCACGGCGGGGCCCGGGCTGATCGGTTCGCTGCTCGTCGGACTCTCGTTCGCCAAGGCACTCGCCTACGCGCGCGGGCTTCCGCTGGTCGGTGTGCATCATCTGGTGGGCCACCTCGTCGCCGCTGAGCTCGCCACCCAGGGCACCGCGGCAGGAGTCGAGGAGCTTCTCGCGCCGCCGTACCTCGGCCTCGTCGTGTCGGGTGGCCACACGGCCCTCTACCGCGTCCCGGAGTCCGGTGCGCCGACGCCCCTCGGCGAGACCCGAGACGACGCCGCCGGCGAGGCCTTCGACAAGGTCGCGAAGCTGCTCGGGCTGCCGTTCCCCGGCGGCCCCGAGATCTCGAAGCTCGCGGAGCAAGGCAATCCGCGGGCCTTCGATCTGCCGCGGCCAATGCGCGGGCGCCCGGGTCTCGATTTCTCCTACAGCGGACTCAAGACCGCGGTCTCGCTCGCGGTGGCCCGACAGGGGGGCCTGGCCGCGATGTCGGAGACGGCGAAGGCCGATCTGGCGGCGGCCTTCGAGAGCGTTGTCGTCGAGAGCCTGGTCGAGCGGACGCTGCGCGCCGCGCGCCAGGAGGGGCTCGATCGGATCGCGGTGGTAGGTGGCGTCGCGGCGAATCGGCGACTCCGAAGCGAAATGCAGAACGCCGCAGCGCGAGACGGAAGGCGGGCGATCTTTCCGCCGATGTCGCTCTGCACGGACAACGCGGTGATGATCGCGGCGGCGGGCACGAAGCTGCTCGCGCGGGGCGTGCGGGACGATCTCTCGCTCGAAGCGTTCTCCCGCGTGCCGATCGGTGAGACGCCCTGGCGTCCGACGGGCGTCGTCCCGGCCATGGGTGGAGCGGTCGATCCGCTCGCGGGGGAGCGCGCGTGAATTCCGCGCGGCTGCGCGAGCTGCTCGCTGCGCACGGTCTCCATCTCTCCCGCGACCTCGGACAGAATTTCCTCGTCGACGAAGACCTGGCAGACGATCTCGCGCGGCTGGCGGGCGCCTCGCCTTCGGACTTCGTGATCGAGGTCGGGACGGGGCTCGGCGTCCTCACTCGGGCGCTCGCGGCGCGGGCGGGCAGGGTGCGCACGGTCGAGATCGACTCGGGGCTGGTGCGCGCACTCGAAGCCGAGAAGCTGTTGCCCGCGAACGTCGAGCTCGTCCACGGCGACGCGCGCCGCATCGATTGGTCGGCCTGGCTCGCAGAGACGACGGCGCCGGTGCGCGTGATCGCAAACCTCCCGTATTCGGTCGCGACACCGCTCCTGCGCGTGTTTCTCGATTACCGCGACCGTCTGGCGGACTGGTCCGTGATGATCCAGAGCGAGGTGGCCGCCCGCGTGATGGCCACGACCGCCGAGGAGGATTACGGCTCGCTCGCCGTGCTTCATCGGCTCACGACGGACGTCGAGGCGATCGCCCGGCTCGGCCCCGAGCGTTTCTTTCCGCGGCCGAAGGTCGATTCGAGCTTCGTGCGCGTGTGGCCCCGGGCGACGAGCCTGCTCGTTCCTGGAGAGCTCGAACGCGTCGAGACGATCGTGCGCGCCGCCTTCTCGCAGCGCCGCAAGGTCGTGACGAACGGACTCGCGCGCATCGCGGAGCGTCGTTTTCCGACGCTTGCGAAGAGTGGGCAGCGCGAAGCCCTCGAGGCGGTACTGCGGGCGGCGGGAATCGATCCGCGGCTTCGCCCCGAGCGGATCGAGCCCGAGGCATGGCTCGCGTTGTCGCGGGTGCTGGATGCGGATCCGGCGGCGACTACCGACGATCATCCTGGCGACGCTGCGGTGGGTGCAGCGGCCGCCGGGGAGACCCGCGATGAGTGAGGCGGGGATGCGCGACGAAGACCGTGTGGCCGCGCTGCTCGAGCTCGCCGCGCGGGCCGAGCTCGAGGTTCGCGTCTTGTCTGCGAGGGCGGCGTCCGAGGACGGGGCGCCGCGGGACAGCGCGGCCTGCCGGGTCGGGACTCGGGTCTGGGTCGTGTTGGTTCCGGGCGAGCCGCTCGCTCACCAGGCGGCAGTCCTCGCGCAGGCGCTCGGCCGCTACCGCGCGGCGTTTCTCGAGACCTGCTTCATCCCACCGGCGCTGCGGACGTTCATCGCCGACGCAGGTTCCCCGCAGATCGAACCGACCCGGACAGGCCGTTCCTAAACAGCCGTTGACCCTCGAAATCGTTGAACCTAGAATCAACGCCATCGAGGGGCACCGCAGGTTGCGGGCTCCATCTGAAAACAGCCCGGGCGATCTTCTGATGAAGAAAGGTCCGGAATTCGTAGAGCGTTCCTCAGAGTCACCCGATAATCGCTTGGATCCCGGCTAGGCCGGGACTGAGACGGGGTGATGGGTAGGCACGACGCAAGCGTCCTTTCTATTTTCAGCACGCGATGTGATCACACGCGCATGACGCGCGGAGCCGGCTCTGGCCCGCTCTGCCGGAATGGAAAATAAAGAGACGCTTCGACCGGTCAGCGATGTCGGACCTCCGACCTGGCTGTCCCGCCGACCCGCCGCCAGCGGATGAGCTCCGAGAGCTCTCTCGATGCACGCGCCACAGGAGACATCCCCCCATGTCGACCGTGACTACTGCCTCTGCGAGCCGTGAGCACCGCGTCACGCTTCGTTCCCTGGCGAGCCGCAAGCGCAAAGCGACTCCCTTTACAGTGCTGACCGCCTACGACTTCACCTTCGCCCGCCTCTTCGACGAAGCGGGTGTCGACGTGCTGCTCGTCGGCGACTCGCTGGGCAACGTCGTCCAGGGCCATGACACGACGCTGCCGGTGACCCTCGACGACGTCGTCTACCACACGCGCCTCGTTGTTCGCGGCGTGCGGCGCGCGATGGTGGTGGCCGACATGCCCTTCGGCTCGTACCAGGTCGGGCCCGAGGATGCCGTGCGCAGCGCCATCCGCCTCGTGAAGGAGGGCGGTGCCCAGGCGGTCAAGCTCGAGGGCGGCGTCGGCGTCGCGGAGTCGATCCGGCGGATCGTGGCGGCCCAGGTTCCGGTGATGGGCCATGTCGGCTTGACGCCGCAGTCGGTCCATTCGATGGGCGGCTATCGGGTCCAGGGCCGCGGCGACGAAGGGCGCGTGCGCGTGCTCGAAGACGCGTTGGCGGTGGAAGCGGCGGGTGCGTTCGCGGTCGTCCTCGAAGGCATTCCCCAGAATCTCGGTCGCGAGATCAGCGAGCGGCTCGCGATTCCGACGATCGGCATCGGCGCCGGTGTCCACTGCGATGCCCAGGTGCTCGTGATGCACGACCTGCTGGGCCTCAACGACACGACGCCGACCTTCGTGAAGCAGTACGCGAACCTCGGCGCCGAGGTTTCGAAGGCGGCGCGCGCGTACATCGATGAAGTCGTGAATCGAAAATTCCCGGCCGAGGCCCACGTCTACCGCTAGCCGGCAGTCACCTCTGACTACCGACAGCGAGAGCGAGAGCGCGATTCGAAGCGATGCAGATCCTCCATACAAAAAGCGAGCTCCAGGCCTGGTCGGACGCCGAGCGTAAAGCCGGCCGCCGCGTGGCCCTCGTGCCCACGATGGGCGCGCTTCACCGCGGCCACACGGCGCTGGTGGGAATCGCGCGCGAGCACGCGGACAGCGTGGTGTTGTCGATCTTCGTGAACCCGACGCAGTTCAACGACCGGCGGGATTTCGAGGGCTATCCGCGGACCGTCGAAGCGGATCTCGCCGCCTGTCACAACGCCGGGGTCGACGTCGTGTTCGCGCCGAGCGCGGCCGAGATGTATCCGGACGGCGCCGCGACCTGGGTCGACGTCGAGGGTCTCAGCGAGCCCCTTTGTGGCGCCAACCGCCCCGGCCATTTCCGAGGCGTCACGACCGTCGTGACGAAGCTCTTTCTGGCGGCGCGGCCCGACGTCGCGGTGTTCGGCGAGAAGGACTATCAGCAGCTGGCGGTGATTCGGCGGATGACGGTCGATCTCGGCTTCGGAATCGAGATCGTCGGCGCGCAGACGGTGCGCGAGGGGGACGGGCTCGCGCTCTCGAGCCGCAATGTTCGGCTCGGGCCGCAGGCACGCCGCCAGGCGCTGTGCATCGTCGAGTCTCTCGAGCTCGCCGAACGTCTGATCGCGGGTGGCGAGGACCATGCGGCCACGGTCCTCGAAGCCGTTCGCAAGACGCTCGCCCGCGCCAGCCAGGCGCGCATCGACTACGCCGAGCTGCGCGATCCCGCGACGCTCGCAGCCGTTTCCGGGTGGATCGAGGGGCCCGTGCTGCTCGCGATCGCCCTCCAGTTCGAGCCGGATCCCGAGGGTCGGGGCACGGCGGTCCGTCTCATCGACAACCGAGTCATCGGCCGGCCAATTCCGGCCGGCGCGTCTCTTTCGTCTTCCCCCTTCGTGTCCCCCGGACGAAACCCGAACCTCGACAGGAAAACCCGATGAACCGCACGCTTCTCAAGTCGAAGATCCACCGCGCCACCGTCACCGAGGCCAACGTCGAGTACGAGGGCTCGGTGACGATCGACAAGAATCTGCTCGAGGCGGCCGACATGCTCCCCTATGAGCGCGTCGACATCTGGAACTGTACGAACGGCAACCGGCTCTCGACCTACGTGATCGAGGGCGAACGGGGGGCCGGCCAGATCTGCATCAACGGAGCCGCGGCGCATCTGATGAAGCCCGGGGACCACGTGATCATCGCGAGCTGGGCGGAGATCCCGGACGAGGCGGCGCGGGGCCACGATGCGAAGCGGGTGTTCGTCGACAACGAGAACCGGATCCGCGAGGACTGAGCGTCGTTACCGAGGCCACACCCATGCCACACCCAGGCCACGCCTCGGCTACGATCGCGCCCCGACGGACCCGACCGGAGAGGGGAGCGCCCTGCGCGTGGCCGATCAGACGAAAGCCGATCAGAAGAAGTCCGATCAGAAGAAAGCCGAGCGACAGAAGCAGGCGAAGGAAGACTCCGAAGGGCGCCTGATCATCGCGACCAATCGCCGCGCTTACTTCGAGTACGAGATCCTCGATACCTGGGAGGCGGGAATCGAGCTGCGGGGTCCAGAGGTGAAGAGCCTTCGCGCGGGGCGCGCCAATCTCGGCGACGCCTTTGCACAGGTCCACCGCGGCGAGATCTGGCTCGAGAAGCTCCACATCTCGCCCTACGACCCCGCGACCCGCGACAACCCCACTGACCCGCAACGCCGGCGCAAGCTCTTGCTCCACCGGAGCGAAATCGCCCGCCTCGACGGTCGCGTGGCCGAGAAGGGACTCACCCTCGTTCCCGTGACGTTGTATTTCCGCCGCGGTCGCGCGAAGGTCGAATTGGCCCTCGCCCGCGGCAAGCATCAGCATGACAAGCGCGAGACGATCAAGCGCCGCGAGCACGACCGCGAGACGCAGCGTGTCATGCGGCGACATCAGCGTTAGGTTCGACCGAGCGGGCTCGGTCCTGCGCCGGCCCGAACGGCGCACCGGAGGCGTATCATGATGCGACGGATCATCGCCCTGCTGATCCTTTCTCCCCTGCTCTTCGGCGCGGCGCTGCTCGTGGCGAGCGAGTACGGGGGCGAGACGGTCGAGCTCGAGACCCTCGACGAACGCGGGAACTCGTTCTTCACGAAGCTCTGGGTGGCGGACATCCACGAGGAGCCGTGGCTCCGCGCGGGTGACCCGGAATCCACTTGGTTAAAGCGCCTGAAGGTCGACTCCGAGGTCTTCCTGATCCGCGCGGGCGAGCGAAAGCCCTACGTGGCCGAGGTCTCCGAGTTCGACAGCGAGCGGATCAACTTCATGATGCGGGAGAAATACGGCTACGCGGACCAGCTGATCTCGCTGATCCACGACCCCGAAGCGGTCGTGGCAGTCCGGCTCGTCGAGCCCGAGGGCCCCTGAGCCGCGTCCCCGGCTCACCCGGATCCGTCCCGCCCCTCCGCGCCCAGCCCCGCGTCCATCCCCGCGTTCAAGGCGCTCCATTTTGCGCCTCTCTTGCCGATACCAGGCTCCGGATCCCCCCCATCCCCTGGCCCCGGGTAGAGCGCATCCCGGGTGCGAGACGAGGACCCATGGTGCAGGGCAGGACGAGACGGGCGCCCGCGGCCGGTCCCGGCAACAAGACGATCGCGACGACGCTGCTCGAGCTCCTCGCCGTGCGCGGGCGGGCGGGGGCCAGGGATCGTGCGCTCCGCGCCCTGGGACTACCGGACGGCGGGTTGGCCGAGGCAACCGCCTGGCTCGACGGTGAC
>JANNQH010000602.1:0-3351 GCA_031400655.1 Deltaproteobacteria bacterium
AAGGGCGACGGGCCGATGGGGCCGACGCGGATGCTGCTTTCGAAGCCCGTGATTGCGGCGGTCGAAGGTCACGCCGTCGCGGGTGGGCTCGAGCTCGCGATCTGGTGCGATCTGCGGGTGGCGGCGCGCGACGCGGTGTTCGGCGTCTATTGCCGGCGCTGGGGCGTGCCGCTGATCGACGGGGGCACGGTCCGATTGCCGCGACTCATCGGGCAGAGCCGAGCCATGGACCTGATCCTGACCGGCCGCGGCGTCTCGGGCGACGAGGCGCTCGTGATGGGCCTCGCGAATCGTCTCGTCGAGCCCGGTCAGGCCCTCGCGAACTCCCTCGAGCTCGCGCGCACCCTCGCCGATTTTCCGCAGCACTGCCTGCGCGCCGATCGTCTCTCGGCGCTGACGCAATGGGGCGAGAGCCTCGACGACGCGCTGCGTGCAGAGACCGTGACCGGCATCGAAGTCGTCCGCTCCGGCGAAACTCACGAAGGGGCTACTCGCTTCGCGCAGGGCGCCGGCCGGCACGGACGCTTCGAGTAGCGAGTCAGGCGGCCGGCCCAAAAGGGCCGGACCGAAAGACTATTTCAGCAACTCGCCGGCGTTCACGAGCAGTGTCTCCCCCGTGACCATCCGCGAATAATCCGAGCAGAAGAACATGCACGCGTTGGCGACGTCGTCGTCCTTCGGGATCTCTCCGAGCGGCATGTTCTTCGTGATCGTCTTGATGATGGTCTCCTCGGAAACGCCCTGGCGCTTCGCCTCCATCTTGACGAAGCCCTCGACCGGCGGTCCCCACATCCAGGTCGGGATCACCATGTTGACGCGGATCTTCGAGGGCCCGAGCTCGTGGACCATGTGGTACATCGCGGACAAGAGGCCGCCCTTCGACGACGCGTAGGCGATCTGCGGCGCCATCGGCGGATACCACATCGACTGCGACCCGATCAGGACGAGCGAGCCGCCCCCCGTCTTCTTCATGTGCCGTGAAGCCGCGCGGCAGATCTGGGCGGCGCCCTGGACATTGATCACGACGCACTTCGCCCAGTCGGCGGGATCCGTTTCCTCGAGACCGCCGAACGCGCGGTCGAGGGCGGCGACGAGCACGACCGCGTCGACACGGCCGAACTTCTTCGCCGCCGCGTCCATCAGCGCGTTGCACTGCGCGTCGTCCGTCACGTCGGTCGACACCGCGAGGACTCGCTTGCCCGACGGATCGAGGCTCTTTGCCGCCTCGGCGAGCTCGTCCTTGCGGCGGGCGGCGATGACGACGTTGGCGCCATCGCGCAGGGCGGCGGCGGCCACTTCGCGGCCAAGGCCGGGGCCGACTCCGACGACGACGACGGTTTTGTCCTTGACGAGCATGCAGGTCTCCTCTTTCGATCGACGGATGAACGGACCGGCCCGACGCGGGCGGGCCCCGACGAAATCAAGCGCACGAGCCGCTGTCAACCTACGCTCGATCTCGGCTGCGCTACTCGACATGCGTGGACGCGATTCTTAGTCTGTGGACTGAAGACAGGGGACGGCGACGGGAGGTGAGCGTGCGCGAGAGATGTGTGCTCGTGAGTGGCGCGACGGGGCTCGTGGGGCGGCGGCTCGTGCCGAAGCTTTTCGATCGGTTCGCATCGGTGCGCGTTTTGTCTCGATCGGGAGCCTCAGGGATCGCCGGCGTCGAGGATCGGAGCTGGGACGGGATCGATCCCGGGGCCGCGGCCCTGGTCGGCGTCGACGCGGTCGTCCACCTCGCCGGTGAGCCGGTCTTTGGTGGGCTCCCGACGAAGGCTCGACTCGCGCGCATTCGCGAGAGCCGCGTCGCGTCGACGAAGCGGATCGTCGAGCGGATCGCGGCGCTGTCGGAGGGCGCGCGGCCGCGGACGCTTGTGTGTGCCTCGGCGGTCGGGATCTACGGGGATCGGGGCGAGGAAGAGCTCGACGAGGATTCGGCGCCGGGCTCGGGGCACCTCGCCGATCTCTGCCGCGATTGGGAGGCCGAGGCGTGTCGGGCGGAGGTGCTCGGACTCCGTGTGGTGCGCGTGCGGATTGGCGTCGTGCTCGCGCGGGAGGGCGGCGCGCTCTCGCTCATGCGGATTCCCTTTTCAGTGGGCCTTGGCGGCCGGCTCGGAAGTGGTCGGCAGTTCTTTCCGTGGATCCACATCGACGATCTCGTCGCTGCGATCCTGTTCTCGCTCGAGCGGACCGAGCTGCGCGGGGCGGTGAACGCCGTGGCGCCCTCGGCCGTCCGGAATCTCGAGCTCACCGAGACACTGGCCCGCGTCCTCGGCCGCCCGGCCGCAATCCCGGTGCCGGGCTTCGCCCTGCGCGCGGCCCTCGGCCCGCTCGCGGGCGAGCTGCTCGGGAGCCGATTCGTCGTGCCCGCCCGGTTGCTTGCTGCGGGATTCGCGTTCCGCCACGCGGCGCTCGAGCCGACGCTCGCTTTGGAGCTGAAGGGGTAGGGCCTCGTTGTGCGGGGCGGAGCCGTGTGCGCTAGGCGGGGCTCGCGTGCGCGTCGGCGAGTGCAGCGCATCGACGCCGCTCGAGATACGCCGCTCGGAACTCCGCGCGAATCGCGTCGGGCAGGGGAATCGATTTTCCGATGCGCTCCGCTCCCGCCATGATTTCGGCGGCCCGCTCGACGAGCTTCGTCAGCTGGAGGGCCTCGCCGGGGGAACCCGCGACGACGACGAGCCCATGACTCGCGAGCAGCGCGGCGGCGCGGTCGTGAAGCAGGTCCGCCACGGCGTCGCCGAGCGCTGCGGTTCCCGTTTGATGATAGTCGGCGACCGGGACGTCGCCCCCGACGTAGAGCTCGAGCTCTTCGATCGCGCACGGGATCGGCCGCCCGCAGACGGCGAACATCGTCGCGTGGACGGGATGGGTGTGGACGACGGCGGCGATGTCGCGGTGGCGACGCAGGCAGGCGAGATGGAGGGCGATCTCGGTCGTCGGCTGGCGCGAGCCCGATAAGACGTTCCCCTCGCAGTCGGTCACGACGAGATCGTCGAGAGTCATCTCGGTATAACGCATCGCGGTCGGGGTCAGGACGATTTCGCCGGATCGAGCGCGCGCCGAGAGGTTGCCGGCCGTGCCCTCGGTCAGGCCCGCGCGGTCCATTTCCTGCGCCGCTGCTAGGACGGCGCGCTTCGTCGCTTCGAGATCGCGTCCCCGAGCGAGATCGCGATCGAGCGGCTGATCGTTCGTCTGCGTGGGCTCGCGGGCCGGGCCCTTCAGCTCGACGGTGTTGCCGTCGGGATCAGTCAGGTAGATCGAGGGGCCGAAGCCTTCGGCGCCATAGCGGTCGGCGGTCTCGCTCGCCGTTATGCCGTGACGGGAAACGAGATCGCGGATGCGTTCTTCGTC
>JANNQH010000603.1:0-3170 GCA_031400655.1 Deltaproteobacteria bacterium
CCGACCAATCCGATCGGAATGCGCAGAGTCTCTCCTGGATGGATTCGAGCGCGCGGTACGAGCACGAGACCCGGTAGCTCGATGCCGACGATTTGTTCGGGCCCATAGCGCTCATCAGACCAGACGAGACGGTTGCCGTCGTCCGCTCCGGCTCGGTGCGAACGACGTCGACGGCTTCGTTTCCCGCCGACGTGACGAATACGACGCCGGCATCGGCCGCGACCGCGAGAACCTGCCGGGCGAGGGGATTGTCCGGGCAGGCTGGGGCGAACAGGACCAGCTCGCATTGGACGCCCGCCCCGTTCTCGATCGCGTAGAGCACGGCCGCCCACAGGTCGGAATCCCGACCGTTCCCCTCGTCATCGAAGCCTTTGAGCGCCATGACCCGGGCGTCCGGCGCGACTCCCGCGATCCCGATCCCGTTGTCGGCAACGGCCGCGATCGTCCCCGAGACGTGGGTTCCGTGGCCCAGCGGATCGAAGGGATCGGGGTCACCTCGGCTGAGGGTCCCGTCGGAGAGCGGCGCTCCGAACCCCGCAAAATCGTATCCGCGAAGATCGTCGACCAGGCCATTGGCATCGTCATCGACGCCATTCCAATCGCTGTCGTCGACGACACCGTTTCGAATCGAATCCTCACCCGGGTTGACCCAGACGTTTGCGGCGATGTCGGGGTGGCTGTAGTCCAGCCCCGTCTCGACGACTGCGACGATCTGTCCAGCGCCCCGCGTCGTCTGCCAAGCCTGCCTCACGCCGATCCGGTCGAGCCCCCAGAGATCGGCGTAATCCTGGCCCCAGGCCCCCCGCGTCGCCAGGTAGGGATCATTCGGTGCGTAGTGTCGAGCGCGTAGGCATGATCCTGCTGGGCGTATGCCACGTGGGGATCCGCGCGAAGCTCTGCGAGTGCCGCCGCGACGTCTTCATCGGGGAGCAGCTCGACCGCATAGGCGGATGCGAGCGTCGCCACGCGACCGCTCAAGGACTCGCTCACGCGAGCGCCACGACCCTTCGCCGATCGCGCCTCGGCCCGCGCCGTCAGCCTGCGCGCCATACGCCCACGCTGGACACCCAGGGATGTTCCGTCCGCATGTCGAAACAACGCGCGCACACCCTTCACTCGATGCCGCTGGTGCCACTGGTCGAGGGAGTCGGAGCGATCCGCGCTCGCAGCCGCCATGGACTGCCCGCGCCGAAACAGATCTTCGGCACAGGCCTCGAGCGCGTGGGGCCCAGTGTCTCGGTAGACCACCAGCAACCGCTTCGGTGTTTCGAGAGGACGTCCCCATGCGAAGGCGGGGACGAGAGCCAGGATCAGACCGAGCAGTGCCGAGGTGACTCGGAGCCTGCCTCTCGGAACGCGCCAGGAGCTGCCGGACATGCTGCCGATTCCTCTTCCCGATTCCGGGGCGGTGTCTTCCCCAATCGGGGCTCGAGCGATGACTGCCTGACACCGCGAGGCCAGCCATCCGCAGTATAAACCCGTAACACTGGCCAAAGCGCAGGAATCCTGTCGCTGACGGGGAGTCAAGTGGTGCCCCTGTTGGGCCGGTGGCACGCGTTGCCCCGCACCGCGCCTCAGCGCCGATGGACGAACTCCGCGTTCGCTTCCTCGCGGGCCTGCACCACGATCGAATGATCGGGCGAGAGAGAACAGGTGGGATCCGTCGCCGTCGCATCCCCGAGCAACCGATAGGCCTGACAGCGACAGCCGCCGAAGTCGATCTCCCGCTTTGGGCAACTGCGACAGGGCTCTCCCATCCAGTCGCTGCCTCGGAAGGCCTGCATACCGGGCGCCGCCTGCCAGCAGTCGGAGAGGGGATGATCGAGGGTGCGCCAGAACTCGAGGCCGGGAAGGTCTGAAGCCTCGTGACAAGGCAGCACCAGTCCGGTCGGGTCGATCACCATGGCGAGCCGTCCCCAGCCGCCCATGCACGGCTTGGGTCGACCCGAATGATAGTCGGGGAGGACGTAGAGGATCGTCAGTCCCTGCTGGCTTGCCCGCACCCGCGCCGCGCCGACCACGACGCTCGCCTCGTCGAGCTGGGCCCGCGTCGGCATCAATGCCGCGCGATTGCGCAGCGCCCAGCCGTGGTACTGGGTGTTGGCCAGCTCGAGCCGGTCCGCGCCGAGCTCGATCGCGAGCTCGATCAATCTCGGGACGTCCGTGAGATTGTGGCGATGAAGGACGCAGTTGACCGTCAGGGAAAGGCCGAGCTCGACGGTCCGCCGCGCGATCGCGAGCTTCTCCTCGAAGCTCCGCGTGCCGGCAATGAAGTCCGAAAGCGCCGCATCGACGGCCTGAATCGAGACCTGAACGCTTCGGAGTCCACGCGCAGCGAGGTCGTCGAGGCGGGCGCTCGTGAGCGGACGGCCAGCGGTGACGAGGTGCGGATAGAGGTCCGCGCGGATGGCGTGGGAGAGGATCTCCTCGAGGTCCGTGCGTGTGCTGGGCTCGCCGCCGGTGAGACCCAGATGAACCACACCGAGATCCGCGGCCTGCTCGAAGACGCTTCCCCATTTGCCTGCGTCGAGCCCCTCGCGTCGCTCGCGAAAATCGAGCGGATTCGAGCAATAGGGGCACTGGAGCGGACAGCGATAGGTCAGCTCCGCGATCAGATTGAGCGGCGCGGGGGGCGCCTCTGCGGCGACGCTCGGACGCACGAGCGCCTTTCCGCCTTCGCCGCCTGCGACCGCATGGCGCTCGGCTGCTGCCCGGGTCCTTCCGTTCGCGCTGGCGACGACGAGCGCGTCGAGCCTGCGCATCTGCGTCAGGAACGCATACACATCGGTCTCGAGTGCCTCGCTGGCGGGATAGCGTTCGCGCAACATCGTCACGATCTCGTTCGCCGACCGCGGGCGATCGAACAGACGCAGGATCTCGCCGCCGGAACCGCCGAGTCGGATGCCGCGCTCGGGCAGGACGAGCACGTCGCCCTGGCGGCGCGCCTTCAGCGCCGCATGACGTGAGAGCGCGAGCATCGTCTCGTCCTCGCTCACAGCTCGAGCTCCATGCCGTCGTAGGCGATGAGCACGCCGGCCTCGTGGATGCGCGTCCACTCTTTGCTGCCCGTGTCGCAGGCCGGATTGCTCGCCGCGACGTGGATGTAGATCGAGCGCCCCGCCATGCCGGAGAGCCACACGAGGGAGCCGTCGCGGCCGTCGATCGGCAGG
>JANNQH010000604.1:0-1975 GCA_031400655.1 Deltaproteobacteria bacterium
TCGCTGATGACCTTCGCCGCGATGTCGACGCAGCGAGCGCGACTCGCGATCACTGTATCGAATCCGGTGACGCGGCATCCCGCGGTGACGGCCTCGGCCTGCGCCTCGGTGCAGCAGCTCGCCGGCGGGCGCTTCCGGTACGGGCTGTCTTCGGGGGACAGCGCGCTGCGCAACATCGGGGTGAAGCCCGCCTCGCTCCGCGAGATCGAGCGGACGCTGCGCGCAGTCCAGACGATGACCGCCGGCAAGACATACGATGATCGCGGAACGCCGCTCGCGCTCCACTGGCTCCCGGAGCCGGCGCCTGTCCCCGTCTGGCTCGCCGCGGAAGGGCCGCGTACGCAGCGCCTCGCCGGCCGCTACGCCGATGGCATCATCCTCTCGAATTGTCTCACGCCGGAGCGTCTCGCGGTGGCGATGGCGAACATCACCGCGGGCGCTGCCGAGATCGGGCGAGCGGTCGACGAGATCGAGATCTGGCACATGTGCAATCTGATCTTCGCGCCGAGCGAGCGGGAAGGGATCGATCAGATCCGGTCGGTGCTCGCGGGTACGGCGAACCACGTGTTCCGTTTCACGCTCGAGGGTAAGGGATTACCGGCCGAGCGCGAAGATCGGATCCGCGGCCTGATGGCCGACTATCAATCGCGCTTCCACGCCCATCCCGGCGCCACGAATCCGAACGAGGGGCTGATCGACAAGTACGGGCTGCGCGACTACCTCGCGCGCCAGGGGACGATCGCCGGTCCGCCCGAACACTGTGTCGAGCGCCTTCACGAGGTCGCGTCCTACGGAGTCCGCAACCTGATCGTGTCTCAGTTCATCCACGACCAGCTCGGTTGGATGCGGACGTTCGGTGAGAAGGTGCTGCCGCATTTTCGATGACAGCCGCAGTCAAGGCGTCGCATCGGCGGGCTTCGGCACGATCTCGATCAGTTCGACGCGGGCGCCGTTCGGATCCTGCACGAAGGCGAGCTGGATCTCCATTCCCATCGCCTCGATGCGATGGGGCTCGACCAACACCGGATGGCCCGCCGCGCGCATCCGCGCGACGAGCCCGTCGACGTCTTTCACCCGGAAGGCGATGCGGCTGAAGGCGTCGAAGACGTAGGGCTTCGTCCGGCCATTCTCGCGCTGGAGGACCAGGGAGGCGCCGGGGCCGTTCGCGTCGCCGTACGAGAGCGTGACCTCGATCCGCTCGGTCGTCTCGTCGCCCAGCCGAAGCGTCTCCGCCATTCCCAGGAAATCGACGTAGAAGGTGACCGTCTTCTCGAGCTCGAGGACGTTCAGGGCAGGGAAGAGCACGGCCGGCGCAGGCGGGCTCGCCGGTGTCGGCCCGTCTCCTGTCGCGCATCCGACGGGCCCGAGGGCGAGAAAAGCGCCGAGCGCGAAGAACAGCGAGACACGGAAGAGCGGGACGGATCTCGACATCGGGCGGACGGCCTCCTGGTCTCGGGTGGACTCGGTCGATCGGAGTGATTCTGGCAGGCATCGTCGCGAGCGACCAGGGTGGTAGGATGGCGAGGGCCCCATCGATCGGGTCCGAGGCCTGCAGCCCCATGAAGAACATCGAGAAGAAAACCCTCTGCCGGATCTGCACCGCGCAGTGTCCGATCGTCGTCGAGATCGATGCGGAGGGACGCCCGGTCTCGGCCCGCGGTGACAAGGACAATCCCCATTCCGAGGGTTTCTTCTGCCTCAAGGGAAAGCATTTCCCCGAGATGCACACGAGCCCGAATCGCCTGCGCCATTCCCTCGCGCGCGGGGCGACGGGCGTGCTCGAGCCGATCGACGCCGAGCGGGCGATGGACGAGGTTGCTGTGCGGCTGCAGGCGATCCTCGATCGCCACGGACCCGACGCCGTCGCGGTGTACACGGGAACGCTCTTCTACCAGCTGCCGCAGACGGCGGCGATGGCGACGGCCTGGATGGATGCGCTGCGCCTTCGCCTGCGCTTCTCGAGCGGCACGATCGA
>JANNQH010000605.1:0-2521 GCA_031400655.1 Deltaproteobacteria bacterium
CAACCCACCGGCGCGTCCAGTGAAAACCAGTGAGAAGAGAGGCAGAGCGAACGTCATGACCCAGTTGAAGGGAACAATTCCGACCGGCGGCCTCGAAGGCATGGCATTCCTCGTGACCGGCGGGGGCACCGGAATCGGCGCGGCCTGCGCCGCGCGCCTCGCGACCGACGGCGCGGCCGTCACGATCTGCGGCCGCACCGCCTCGAAGCTCGAAGAAGCGGCGAAGAAGATCGAAGCCTCCGCTGGCCACGGGGGCCACGGTGGTCGCGTGCAGGTCGTGACCGGCGACGTCACGAACGAAGAGGACGTGAAGCGCATCGTCGCCCTCGCCGCGTCACTGACGGGCGAGCTCGACGGCTGCGTCGCGAACGCCGGTGGCGGCGGCGGCATGGGCCCCTACCACCTCCAGAACACCGAAGAGTTCATTCGCGTCCTGCATCTCAACGTGCTCGGCACGATGCTCTGCGTGAAGCACACGGTGCCTCTGATGCGGAAGGCGGGAGGCGGCTCCTTCGTCGGCATGTCGTCGATCGCGGGCCACGTGACCCATCTCTATTTCGGCGCCTATTGCGTCGGCAAGGCCGGCATCGAGCAGATGATGAAGAACGCCGCCGACGAATTCGGCCCGGCGAAGATCCGCTTCAATTCGATCCGCCCCGGCTTCATCGCGACCGAGATCATGGAAGGCATCCCGCGCGGGAGCGAGGTCTACAGCTCCTACATCGAGAACACGCCGATGGACGGTGTCGGCGAGTCCGAGGACGTCGCCCACCTCGCCCGCTTCCTGGTCGGCCCCGAATCCCGCTGGGTCACCGGCTGCGCCATCAACGTCGACGGCGGCCACGCGCTCCGCCGCGGACCCAACTTCACGCAATTCGTCGAGCCGGCGATCGGCCACGACGCACTCTCCGGAGGCATGCCCAAATGAGCGCCACGAATCCCCGCAACCAGACTCCCTACAAGATCATCGACGTGGACGCGCATATCAGCGAGCCCCACGACCTGTGGACGAAGCGCGCCCCCGCCAAGTACAAGAATCGACTCCCGCGCGTCGAGCAGAGCGGCGACAAGAAGGCCTGGGTGGTCGACAACGGGATCCAGCTCGGGATGGCCATCCCCTCGAGCGTGATCTACAAGGACGGCCGCAAATCGAAGGGGATGGAATTCCTCAACTGGGGAATCGAGGACGTCCACGTCGCCTCCTGGGACATGAAGGCCCGGGTCGAGGTGCTCGACCAGAGCGGTCTCTACGCCCAGATCCTCTACCCCAACGTCGCCGGCTTCGGCAGCCAGAACTTCATGAAGGTCGAGGACGGCGGCCTGCGCCTGGCGTGTGCCCAGATCTACAACGACGCGATGGCCGAGATCCAGGAAGAATCGAACGGTCGACTCTTCCCGATGGCGTTGATGCCCTGGTGGAACATCGAGCAGAGCGTGCAGGAAGTGGAGCGCGCGAAGAAGCTCGGCATGAAGGGCATCGTGATGTGCAGCGATCCCGACTCGATCGGCCTGCCCGACCTCGGCGCCGACGAATGGCTGCCCTTCTGGGACGCCTGCAACGACTCGGGCCTGCCCGTCAACTTCCACATCGGCGCGAGCGAGACTTCCTTCAACATGTTCGGTCGCGCCGCCTGGCCCTCGATGGGCTGGAACCGCCGCCTGGCACTCGGATCCGCGGCCTTGTTCGTCGAGAACTCCCGAGTCATCTCGAACCTCCTCTACAGCGGACTCTTCGAGCGCTGCACGAAGCTCAAGATCGTGTCCGTCGAGAGCGGGATCGGCTGGATCCCCTTCGTGCTCGAATCGATCGACTACGAATGGATCGAGACCGACTCCGCGAGCGAGAAGAAGCTCTCGATGGCCCCGTCGGAGTATTTCAAGAAGCACGTCTACGGCTGCTTCTGGTTCGAGAAGACGGCGCCAATGAAGCTGATCGATCAGGTCGGGGAAGACAACGTGCTCTTCGAGACGGACTTCCCGCATCCGACGTGTCTGTATCCCAAGGTGCAGGAGTACATCGCGGAAGTGAGCGCGGGTTGGAGCGAGGGACGGAAACGGAAGATCCTGCAGGACAATGCGGCGAAGCTGTATGGGATCTCGATTCCGAACTGACGGATCCCGGACCTTTCAGACCTGAGTCCGCCGCAGTCGCAACGCATTGGCGATCACGGAGACTGAGCTGAGGCTCATCGCCGCCGCGGCGATCATCGGACTGAGAAGAAGTCCGAACGCCGGAAACAGCACGCCCGCGGCGATCGGTACGCCCAGCGCGTTGTAGACGAACGCGAAGAACAGGTTCTCGCGGATGTTCCGCATCGTCGCCCGGCTCAGGTGGCGCGCTCGCAGGATCCCTCGCAGATCACCGCGCACGAGCGTGACGCCTGCGCTCTGCATCGCCACGTCGGTGCCGGTTCCCATCGCGATGCCGACCTGAGCCTGTGCGAGGGCAGGCGCATCGTTGACGCCGTCCCCTGCCATCGCAACGATGCATCCCTCCGCCTGGAGTTGCTTCACGACTTCG